>JAKFXY010000029.1 GCA_021731165.1 Acidobacteriota bacterium
GAAGCAGGCCGACGGCCGCCGCGACGACCGTGAACCGCGTGCATCCCATCCAGCGCCTCCAGACCCGAATCGCCCTCTCATGAAATTCTACCCGGCCGGGGATGGGCCGCCACCTTGCATCGCCCAAGATGGGAGCCATGCCGGGAGCTAGTACCGAAGACCAGACCGAGGTCATCGAATGTCTTGCCGCGCCGTCCACCCATGGCGGGGCCGCGGTCGAACGCATCGACACGCATTCGGCGATCGTGTTTCTCGCGGGCGAGCGGGCCTGGAAGCTCAAGCGGGCCATCCGCTTCGATTACCTGGACTTTTCGACGATCGAGCGACGTAAGGCGTTGTGTGAGGACGAGGTGCGCCTCAACCGGCGGACTGCGCCTTCGGTCTACCGGGGCGTTGTCGCCGTGACACGCGAACCCGACGGCTCGCTCGTGCTTGGCGGCTCCGGGACGCCGGTTGACTGGGTGGTGGAGATGAGTCGCTTCACGCAGGAGGCGCTCTTCGATCGCCTCGCCGTGAGCGGACAACTCGACATGGGGTTGATGCCTCCCCTTGGGGCGGCGATCGCGCGGTTTCACCGAGCGGCGGAGCATCGACCCGATCGTGGCGGAAAGGCGGGCATGGCCTGGGTCATCGAAGGCAACGCCGCCGGATTCGCCGAGTACGGGGGAGACGCCCTCGACCCCGCGGCGTGTACTCGCGTGACCGAGGCCGCACGTGCGGAGGTTGGGCGACATGGAGCCTTGCTCGACGCCCGACGTGATGCTGGATACGTGCGTCAGTGCCACGGCGATCTCCACCTTCGCAACATCGTGCTGCTCGACGGCCAACCGGCGCTCTTCGATGCCGTCGAGTTCAACGACGAGATCGCCTGCATCGACGTGTTGTACGACCTCGCGTTCCTGCTCACGGATCTCTGGAGTCGCCGGCTGCCGCGGCACGCCAACGCGGTCTGGAACGGTTACCTTGCCGAATCCCCCGATCTCGGAGGGGTGTCTCTGCTGCCGCTGTTTCTCTCGTGCCGGGCCGCGGTTCGAGCCAAGACCAGCGCCACGGCGGCGCGATTTCAAAACGTTTCGGAACGTGCCATGGAACTGCGCGAACTGGCACGCGACTATCTCGCGCTGGCGGAGAGCCTTCTGCATCCCCCTGCGCCATGCGTGATCGCCATTGGCGGCCTTTCCGGATCGGGGAAGTCAACGCTCGCTTTGCGCCTGGCGCCGTCGGTCGGAGCCGTGCCTGGCGCGGTAGTCGTCCGCAGCGACGAGATCCGGAAATCGCTGTGCGGCGTGCCGCCACTCGAGCGCCTCGGCCCGGAGGGCTACACGCCGGAGCTCTCACGGCGCGTCTACGCCACGGCGGTTGAACGGGCGGCCGCCATGGTGCGGACCGGACACAGTGCGATTGTTGACGCCGTCTTCGCGAGGCCGCAAGACCGGGCGGCGATTGAAGCGGCGGCGGCCAGCGCATCGGTGCCGTTCGTCGGCGTGTGGCTGGACACCGCCGAAGCCCTGTTGATCGAGCGCTCACAACGGCGTCGCTGTGACCCATCCGACGCGGACGCTGACGTCATCCGAGCGCAGTTGGCCGAGGGCACTGGAGTGATTGGGTGGCATCGCATCGATGCGTCGCCAGGGCCGGAAGCCGTGCTGCGGCAGGCCATCCTCCATGCGCGGCGCCGGTTGGGACTCCGCGCCGGTACGGCCGCGGAGTGATCCCACGCGGAATATTCATCACCCGCGCGAAATCTTTCACCGGACTGGCCGGCTCGCCGCGGGCGCCGGCCGTCCCGGTGTCTGCGACACCATCCTCGAGTTTCGGACGTACTGGTGACACCGGACGCAACTTGAGACGAGGATGGCGTACTCGTCGGTGGCTGCCTGGCTGTTCCCGTTGGCAGCCGCCTCACGCAGCTTCTGGACCGACAGGAGGAAGCGGCTGGCTTGCTCCGTGTACGCAGGCTGCGCCACGGCCTGCCACGATGCGATCTCGACGTCATTGATGCGGCTGAGGCGATCGGCCGAGCGGGAAATAGCGGGGAAGTCTGCCCTGACCACCGCCTCGAGGAGCTGTTGCGCGTTGGCGAGCTTCTCGCGCATGGCCGTCCTGAGCGTGGGAGCCTGGGCATCCGAGTGTCCGGGCACCAGCGTCAGTGCCGCCGCCAGCGCGAAGGCCTTGAGTCGTAGAGACATGTCACACCTCCAGCATTGCCCGAGGAACCCGCGAGCTCGGGGGTAGCCGCCCGGCGTCTGCGTTGCATGCACTGATCCAGCTGGACCAGGGGCGAGTCCACGTGTTTTTCGCCAAGAGGTCGTCATGCAGACATTCGTGCAGCGGGTTCGTGGAGCCGCGAGTCTGGATCCTCTCACGTACGAGGAGGTTGAGGCGGATCGTCACGCGACTCTCCAGGCGGTTGCCGTTGTACTGTTGGCCAGCGTGGCCGGGGGGATCGGATTGCCGGGTCCAGGCGTACGAACGGCGTGGAACGTGGCCGTCGGTGCGGTTGGCGCCCTGGCCGGTTGGGGGGCTTGGGCCATGCTCACCCACCTCATCGGCACGCGGTTGATGCCGGAGCCACGGACGCGGGCGAATGTTGGCGAACTCATGCGAACGCTCGGGTTTGCCGCGGCTCCGGGACTGCTGCGGATCGGTGGCGCGATTCCAGGTCTGGGTATCTTCCTGTACTGGTTGACCTCGGTATGGATGCTCGTCGCCATGGTCATCGCGGTTCGCCAGGCGCTCGACTACACGAGCACGGCCCGCGCGTTCGGCGTCTGTGTCGCGGGATGGGTGCTCTCGCTCGTTCTTGCGGTCATCATTGGCAATGGCCTCGCGACGAGCGTGTCATGAAGCCCGGCGCACGCGTGCGGGCAGGCGTCTTGGTCCAGGCTAGAGGAGTAGCCTTCCCGTGAAGCTGTCGGTTGTCGCCCTGGATTACGACGGCACGATCGCGCGCGGCGACACCCTCGACCTGTCGGTGCGCGATGCCATCGCCGCCGCGCGTACGCGTGGGATTGTCGTGCTTCTGGTCACGGGGCGGATTCTCGACGAACTTCGGCGCGTGGCCGGCGACCTGCACTTCGTGGACGGGGTCATCGCCGAGAACGGCGGGGTCGTCCACTTCCCGGACAGCGACCACACATCGATGTTGGCGCCGCCAATCCCGGAGCATTTCGTCGCGGAGCTGCGACGCCGGGCGGTTCCTTTTCACGCCGGCCAAACCCTCGTCGACGCGGACGCGCGCGAGGCGCCACGGCTGCTCGACGTCATTCGCGCGCTGGAATTGCCGCTCGTACTGATCTTCAACGGTGGTCGCGTGATGACAATGCCTCAGGGTGTCAGCAAGGCCACCGGCCTGCACACGACCCTCGATACCCTTCGGCTGTCCGCTCGCAACATGGTGGCCATTGGCGATGCCGAGAACGACCATGAGCTCTTGCGGCTCGCCGAGGTCGGCGTGGCCGTGGCATGGGGAAGTGCCGCGCTGCGATCGGCGGCCGATATCGAGCTGGCTGGCGTCGGCCCGCCAGCCGTCGCCGACTACGTGCGTGCTCTGGCTGAAACGGGGCGCATGCCGGTTCCGCCACGCGCGCGACGCCGGCTCCGGCTCGGCTACACGGAAGACGGCCGTGAGTTCTCGCTGGCGGTTCGTGGACGCAACGTGCTCGTGGCCGGGGACGCGAAGTCGGGGAAGTCGTGGGTTGCGGGCCTTCTGTGTGAGCAGCTCATCCTGCACGGCTATTGCGTGTGCATCATCGATCCGGAAGGCGACTATCGCTCGCTCGAGGCGTTGCCCGGGGTGACGGTGCTCGGTGGCGAGGACCCGGTCCCAACCCCGCGGGAGTTGCTGAAAGCGCTGCGCTATCCGGATCGCAGCGTCGTGATCGACCTGTCTCACCTGCCGCAGGACGCGAAGATTGACTACATCCGCGCGGTGCTGCCTGCCCTCAACGTGATGCGGCGCCGAACGGGCCTCCCGCACCGTATTCTCGTGGACGAGGCGCACTATTTCCTGCACGACGCGGGCGCCGACCGCCTGCTCGACCTGGAGTTGAACGGCTACACGGTGGTGACCTACTGTGCGTCGCGCCTGCCGCCGCAACTGCTGGCCGCCACGGACGTGGTGATCGTCACGTGCGAATCGAACCCGACGGAAATCGACGCGCTCTTCAAACGTTGCTCCCAGTGCGAGCAGGTCGATCGGAGCCGATGGTCATCGCTCCAACATCTCAGATCGGGCCAGGCAGTGGCCTTGCCGATCACGGAGGAAGCCGGAGGCGACCTGCGGGTGTTTACCATAGGACAGCGTTTGACACCGCACGTCAGACACCGCGAGAAGTACGTGGACGTCCCGGTCACGGAGCAACGGGCGTTCGTTTTTGGCCACAACGGCCGGCCGGCCGGTCGGGCGCGAACGCTTCGTGAGTTCGTGGCCGAGCTGGAGCGCCCCGGCGTCGGTGCGGCGCTCGACGGGTACATCGGGCGCGGCGACTTTTCGAGGTGGATCGGTGATGTCTTCGGCGACCATGCGTTGGCGGGAGAGCTGCGGACGCTGGAGGAACAGCATCTCGCCGGGACACGAAGGGAGACCGGGTTGGAAATGGCGGCCGCCATCAGGGAGCGCTACGACCTCGCGGACGACGAGCCGCTGGCATTGCCTGCTTGAGATGGTCCCTCCGCACTGGACGTGTGACCTGCGTCGCGCCGAACCTCAGGGCCGTCTGAGCACACCATGGACATGACGATGGCCGCCGGCCTGGTCGTGGCGACGCTTGGCGGCGCGGCGGTCGGCGTCGAGCGCGAGTGGTCGGGCCACGCCAGCGGTCCGCAGGCCCGTTTCGGAGGGATTCGCACCTTCACACTGCTGGGAGGGCTGGGCGGCCTGGCCGGTTGGCTGTCGGTCAGCGCGCTGATGCCGCTGGCCGTCGTGCTGCTCGGCGCGTCGGCGGCGCTTGTCGTCGTCGGCTACGCCGCGGCGAGCCGAGTTGACATCGACGGAACGACCGAGGTGTCCGCGATCGTCGTGCTCGCCGCCGGCACGCTGTCCGGCTCCGGTCAGATGGCCCTGGCCAGCGCTGTCGTGGCCGTGACGGCGTTGCTGCTGCTCGAGAAGACGCGCCTGCACGCGTTTGTCGCGCGCCTCGACGACGCGGCACTGCGTGCGAGCGCACGGTTCGCGGCCATGGCGTGTGTCATTCTGCCGCTGCTGCCGTCCGGGCCCTACGGCCCGCTCGACGCCTTCAGGCCGCGGGAGCTGTGGGCCCTGGTGCTCTTCTTCTCCGGCCTGAGCTACCTCGGCTGGATCGCCAGGCGCATCGTCGGCGCGCATCAGGGCGTGATGGTGTCGGGCCTTCTCGGCGGGATCATTTCGTCAACATCAGTCACGCTGACATTCGCCCGCGCCAGCCGTGAGGAGGGCGCCCCGCGTCTGGCGCTCGGTGCCGGCGTCGTCGCGGCGTGCACCGTGATGCTGGTCCGTGTGACGCTGGCCAGCGCGGTGTTGAATCCGTCCCTCGCGCTGGAACTGCCACGCTACGTGGGTCTGGCCTTCCTGATCGGGTCGGCAATCGTGCTGGTGGCCTGGCGCTCGAGAACCTCCTCGAGCGGGTCCGAGAAGGTGGCCGCCACGGATTCCCCACTGCAACTTCGGGCGGCGCTCCAGATGACCGCGTTGTTTCAAGTCGTCCTGTTCGTGATCCTCGCCGTTCAGGCCCGTTGGAGCTCACAGGCGCTCGTGGCGACGTCGGCGTTTGTCGGCCTGACCGACCTCGACGCCCTCACGTTGTCGCTGGCGCGCACCGCTGCATCGCCCGCGGACATCCCGCTGGCTGGTGTCGCGCTCGTCGTCGGCATCCTGTCGAACACGCTGCTCAAACTCGGCGTGGCGGTTGTCGTGGGCCGCGGGACGTTCCGGACGGTGAGCGCCGGCGCCCTCGGCGCGATGGCGGTGGCCATGGCGGCCATGCTGATGCTGCGTTGACGCGCAGGCGACGAGTGGTGCTCCCGTCCTTCGCTCGAACGTCGTAAGCTGAGCCATGCGCGTAGCCGTGTTCAGTACGCATAGCTTCGACCGGCAGTTTCTCGACCAGGCGAACGCCGGCCGCGGGCACGACCTCCACTACTTCGACACGCGTCTCACGACGGCGACATGTGCGCTGGCGTCGGGCTTCCCGGTTGTCTGCGCGTTTGTCAACGATCAGCTCAACGCGGAGGTGCTTGCGCTCCTGGCATCGGGCGGGACACGGCTGATTGCGCTCCGTTCCGCCGGCTTCAACCACGTGGACCTCGACAAGGCTCGGGCGCTGGGATTCACCGTGGCTCGTGTCCCGGCATACTCGCCGCACGCGGTGGCCGAACACACGATCGCGCTGGTTCTCGTCCTGGATCGGAAGATTCACCGTGCGTATTCCCGGGTGCGCGAAGGCAACTTCGCCCTCGACGGCCTGCTCGGCTTCGATCTCCACGGCCGTACGGCCGGCATCGTTGGCACCGGCAGGATCGGGAGTGCGGTTGCGGGAATCCTTGTCGGCTTCGGTTGCCGTGTGCTGGCGTACGACGTGGTGCCGAGCCAGGAATGTCGCGCGATGGGTGTGGAGTATGTGTCGCTCGACGACATCTGGAAGCAGTCCGATATCGTGACGTTGCACACGCCGCTGACGCCGGAGACCCGACACATCGTCAATGCCAGGTCCATCGCCTTGATGAGGCCGGGTGTCATGATCATCAACACCGGACGTGGCGCCCTCGTAGACACCCCGGCCGTCGTCGCCGGCCTCAAGAGCGGCCACATCGGGCATCTCGGCCTGGATGTCTACGAGGAGGAAGAGGCCTTGTTCTTCGAGGACCTCTCGTCTCACGTTATCCAGGACGATGTGTTTGCGCGGTTGTTGACGTTCCCCAACGTCGTGATCACCGCGCACCAGGCGTTCTTCACGCGCGAGGCGCTCGGCGCGATAGCCGAGGCCACGCTGGAGAACATCAGTGCATTCGACGAGGGCCGGCGGAGCGGCAACGAGCTGTTCTGAGGACGCGTCGATCGGGTGCCCTGTCGAGCTAGAACGGCGGCCTGAAGAACGTCAGCAGGCGGCCCGCGCACATCACTCCAATCCATGCGCAGAGGGATACGCCCCCCGTGACACGTGCGGCGAGTGGTAGCTGGTCGCCTGGCTCCAGCGCCTCCAGGCGACGAAACACTCGGCCGTAGAAGAACAGCACGTTGAATCCCGCCATCAGGATGAGCGCCATCTTCACGCGGAAGGCCGCGTTGAAGAAGTACTGCTCTGGGAATCCACTCAGGAACAGCACCCCCGTGGTCGCGTTGAGCGTGAACCCGGCAATGCCGATGGGGATGAGGCGGTGCAGCGCGACAACAGGAACATGTCTGGCGAACCCGAGGAGTCTCAGGTCGAACATGCCGACGGTACCGATGAGAAGCGAGAGGCCGATGAAATGCAGCGATTCCAGGGCCGCCCACATCCAGGCGGATTGGCTGACGACGCCGTGCAACCCCGTGCCTCTGATGGCGAGCACGAGCGACCAGAGGAGCCCGTCGATCATCGAAGCTCGTCCACCAGGAGCCGGCTGTAGGTGTAGGCGAGCAGACGGCCGGCCGTGATGCTGGCTCCCCAGCATGCGAGGGACGCCGCGGCGACGAGCTTCATGCGCATGGGGATGGCGATGTTCGGGCTGGATGTGTCGCGGCGCAGCTCTCGCCGAATCGTCCGCATCATGACCATCGCCGCGGCGATGAGCGCAAGCTTTCCGTAGAAGAGGGGATTCGTCAGTGCCTTGGTCGGATAGGAAATCAGCAGCAGGACGCCAGAGGCGGCGTTCAGCCAGAATCCAAGCCACGCCACGACGAAGTACCGCTCGAGCGACGCGAGCGGCACGCCAGAGGCAACCCCGAGCAGGCGGGCATTGACGGCGACGTTCGGGCCGGCAAGGAAGGCGAGTCCGACAGTGTGGAAAATGAGAATGACTGGAAAGGCCCACAGATCCTCGCGCAGCCACGTGCTGAGCGCGCTCGCCTCGACAGCCGCGAAGACCTGGTCCACTCTATGTCTTCAGATATCGCGCGAGAGGTCCCCCGGGGACGTGGAGGGCGCGGGAGTGGGGCTGCGCATCCGCCGACGAGCACCGGAGGCGAGCAGCACCGCGCACACCAGGAGTCCCGCGAGGCTCACGGCGTATCCGGTGCGCAGTGTGGTTGATTCCAGCGCGAAGTCGATCCGATGCGTGCCAGGAGGCACGACAATGCCCTGCAGTGTCACGTTGGCGCGATAGATTCTAGTCGCGTTGCCGTCGATTCGTGCGCGCCACCCTGGGTAGAAGTTCTCACCCACGATCAGGAAGCCGCCTCCATCGGACACGGCGGACACAGTCAGCGCGCCGTCGTTCACCTGCGTGATCCGCGCGCTGGAGGCGCCAGGTGTGAATCGGCGGCCAATCGACGAAGCATCCGCGGGGCTCAGTGCCGCCATCTCGCGCGGAACGAACGGGCGACTGTCGGGCAGCCGGGATTCGTGGATGGCGGTGAGCGCTTCCCAGTCCTCCAGCGGCAGCAGCTCGCCGACGAACCATGCGCGCGGCAGCGCCCGCCGGTTCTCGAAGACCGTGACATCCTGCTCGCGCTCCACCTCCTCGTCGACGCCTCGGTCGGTTGTCCGCGACGTCTTGAACCGCGAGTGCTCTCGCCAGCGGTCGCCCGAGGTCAGCAGGCGCCGCACGTCCGGCTCCTCCAGCCGATCACGATTGACGATGATGAGGCGGACGGAGAGGAGGTCGAGGGCCACGTCAGCCTCGGACAGCGCGCCCGGCCGGACTTCACCGTTGGTGCCCATCATCGCAAACCGCGAGTAGCGATCGATGAGCATCGGCCCGTAACCGCCGGCAATGGGGATGCGCCAGACGCGCGCGAATGCCGCTGGGATGACGTCGTCGGTCTGCGTGCCGCCGATCGACAGTGCACGTCCACCCGTGGCCTCGAGATCACGGCCCAGTGCCTCGGCGTGTATGGAGGGCAGGGCGTCCGACGCACGAATCGCTGTCAAGTCGAGTCCGTCGAGCCGCACGTTGTACGGCAGCGCATTCAGCAGGTCCGCCGCCACCAGCACGATCAACAGCAACGGCACCACGCGGTTGCCGGCGCCACGCGACATGTGCATCACGAGAGCCACGGCGGCGATGCCGATGGCGAGTTGGATCCAGATGCCCAGGCTGAGCACCGACAGCGGACCCGGGCCCGGACCTCCGAGTGGGACTTCGATCTCGAACCAGGCGGGGACGAGAGCGACGAGCACCGCGCCAAGGGTCATGACCCCGCCGAGGAGCATGGCCGCGCGGGCAACGGCCTTGCGCGTCAAGGTCTGTTGCTGCAAGAAGGCGAGCGCGTACCCGGCCAGGACCGTCGCGCCGAAGGCGAACAGGAACAAGTGGCGCGAGAGGTTCCGCAGCCGGTTGTAGAACGGAAGCTGGTACATGACGTCGGGCAGCGGTGTCATCGTGCCGAGCGCCGTGAGGAACGCCAGCACCGAGGCCGCTCCCCAGAAAGCGACGCGCCAGTTCGCGCGAACGCGCGCCAGCGCGACGACGGCGAGCAGGAGCGTCGTGACCCCGACGTAGGTGGGCAGCTCGCGCGAGTCGCCATGGATCACCGTGGGAAACACGATCGACAGCACCTGCGGTCCGTCGAGCACGCGTCCCACGAAGCGCTCGAAGCCGATCTCCTGACGGGCGATGAGCCCCATGGCCTCGGCGAAGGGGAGCTCCTTCACGGCCGCGAGCGCGAGCCCCAGCGCGAAGAGCGCGAGAGTATTCGCGTACGGCCGCCAGCCGCTCCGCTCCATCAACAGGCCCGAGAGGGCGTACGCGCCCGAGCAGGCCAATGCGTACAAGGCCGGCTGGGGATGGCCGGCCAGGACGCAGCTCGCCACCGCCACGGATCCAATGCCGATCCAGACGCGGGCCTCGGGCTGGCGGACCCGGTCCAGCGCGAGCAGGATCAGAGGGAGCCACGCGATGGCGTGCACGGATCCGAAATGCGCCAGCCGCTCGAGCATGGCTTCCGACAGGCTGTACGCCACCGCGGAGAACGTTGCCGCTGTTCGCGATTGAGTCAGGCTGAGCACGTAGGCGTAGGTGAAGCCGGCCGCGAGCAGGTACGCGGACATCGCGAGGGCCGTCCACGAGCCGAGCGCTTCGCCAAGGAGCAGGTTCGGCGGGTAGAAGAAGAAGTCGCTGGGGTCGGCGAACGCGGGCAGGCCGCTGAACTCGAAGCTCGACCAGACCCGGATCGGCGAGAGAAAGACGGGCAGGTAGTACTCGTACAAGTCCGAGTCGGCGAGATAGAGCCCGTGCAGAAAGAAACGTGAGAAGAGCCAGAAAAACAGCGCGGCGAATGCGAGGAGGATCAGGAGATGTGAGCGGAGGGCGGCGCGAGGCCGCCGGGAGGACGCCATCAGGCCGAGCTGCATAGTACATCAGCGGTATCCTGTGGAATGCCCTTCCGATCGATTGTCGGTCATACGCGCCTCGTGACGCTTTTGGCACGTGCGTGCGCGAGGGAAACGTTGCCGCCGTCTCTCCTGCTGGCTGGCCCGGTGGGCGTTGGCAAGCGGCGCACGGCCCTCGCGATCGCGGAGGCGCTGAACTGCCTGAACCCGTCTTCGCACGGCTTCGGCGAGGCAGGGCCGCGCGGGTCAGCAGTGCCGGCCTCGGCTCGCGGAGCCGCGGCTCCGCTCGAGCGGGACGCCTGCGGCGAGTGCGCGGCCTGCCGGCGCATCGCGCGCGGCGTCCACCCCGACGTTGTCCTGGTCGAGCCCGGAGACAATGGCTCGATCAAGATCGAGGCCGTGCGCGATCTGATCGAGCGGGCGGCGTACCGGCCGTTTGAAGGTCGGCGACGGGTCGTCATTCTCGACGAGGCCGACGCGATGACCGTTGACGCGCAGAGTGCGCTGCTGAAGACGCTGGAAGAGCCGCCGTCGGCCTCTGTGTTCATCATGGTGTCGTCGCTGGCCGACACGCTTCTCTCAACCGTGCGATCGCGTTGTCCTCCGCTCCGGTTCGCCGCGCTGGCGCCCGCGGAGGTGGCGGAAGCGCTTGCGCGCGATCACGGCTATGCGGAGGCGGAGGCCCGGGCCGCGGCTGCCGACGCGGACGGCAGCATCGGCCGCGCCCTGGCCGCGCGGTCCCTGGAGGTGACCGCGGCGCGCACGATCGCCCAGCGGCTGCTCGAACATGCCGCGCGGGTCACCGACCCCGCAAGGCGGCTCGACGCGGCAAAGGACGTGACCCCGAAGAAGGCCACTCCGGCGCAGGAACGGGCGCACTTGACTGTATGCCTGAGGGTTCTCGCGTCGCTGCTCAGGGATCTCGGCATCCTCGCGAGCCGAGGCGACACGTCGATGCTGGCCAACGTCGATCTGGAGGCGGATCTGAGCCGGCTCGCCACCGCCTTCGACGGCGAGCGGATCACGCGGGCGTTCGCCGCCGTGGACCGAGCGCTCGGCGCGCTCGAGCGCAACGCCAGTCCAAAAGTTGTTGCCGACTGGCTGGTGCTGCAGCTGTGAAACCGCGGATTGCCATCACTGCCGGAGATCCGGCGGGAATCGGACCCGAGATCGCGCGGAAGGCCGCCGGCGATCCGCGCGTGCTGGAGGTGTGCGACCCGGTGATCTACGGTCCGCCGGCCGGCGCCCGCTATGAGGCTGGTGTGCTCTCGGCCGAGGCCGGCCGCGCCGCGTACGACGCGGTCTGCGCCGCGTGCCGCGACGCGCTGGCGGGCACGATCGACGCCATCGCGACGGCGCCGATCAACAAGCTCGCGTTCGCGCGCGCGGGGCTGCCATGGAAGGGTCACACCGATCTCCTGGCGCACCTTGCCGGGCGCGAGCGCGTGGCCATGATGTTCTGGTCGGCGCCGCTCAAGGTCGTCCTCGCGACCGTGCACCTTCCGCTGGCCGACGTCTCCCGCGCGCTGACCCGCGACGTTCTTGACGGCATCATCAACGTGACCGCGCTCGAGCTCCCACGATTTGGTATCACGCAGCCGCGGATCGCGCTGGCCGGCCTGAACCCTCACGCCGGCGAGCACGGCGTGCTCGGAACAGAAGAGGAGCTCGTGCTCGGGCCCGCCGTCGCCGCGGCGCGCGGGCGAGGTGTTCGCATTGACGGCCCCTTTCCGGGGGACACGATTTTCGGCCGCGCCGTGAGGGGCGAGTTCGATGTCGTGATTGCCTGTTACCACGACCAGGGGCTCATTCCGGTGAAACTGCTGGCGTTCGGCAAGGCGGTCAACGTGACGCTTGGATTGCCGATCGTCCGTACGTCTGTCGATCACGGAACAGCCTTCGACATCGCGGGTCGCAACCTCGCCGATCCTTCCAGCATGGTCGAAGCCGTGCTTCTCGCGGCTGCCCTCGCCACGCCGACGGCGAGCGAAGGCCCGCGCGGCTGATCAGCCGGCTTCGAAACAGGGCTGGCCCGTCTCGCGATCGCGGCTGGCTGTTCGGTCTCGCTCCACCCAGACATCGAGCCACGTTCCGCGCCTGACTTCGAGTTTGCCCGTACGCCTGTAGTGAGCGCGCAGATACGCGGCCAGTAGCGGGTAGTCGCTGGCGAACTCGACGTCAAAGCGCTCCCGCGGCTGCATCAGCGCAATCGGTACTGATTGGTGTGACCACCGCTCGATCGCCGCCTGCTGTGCCTCGACACTGCTGTAGAAGCGTGAGAAGAATGATTCTCGTCCCGCCGCGAAGAGGCGTTCGCTGAAGTAGGCAATCTCCGGGAGGTTGTCGCCCACCAGCAACCGATCGGTTGGGGCGCTGCAGCGGCGGATGTAGCCCACGGTGCGCCCGAGCTCGGCCTCGATGCCGGACGTGGTGTCGGGCAGGGCGCCGAGCCCATTCCAGACTTCGCGCCACTGCTCCCGCATTCCGTCCACGCCGTCGGTGACGCCTGTTCCGGTGATCTGCTGCGGCACGGTTCCGATAGCGCCCGCGCTCAGCGCGGTCAGCCCGACGGCTCCCGCGAGCAGCAGGTTCAGCATCGCGCGGAGCGGCCAGGGTCGCGAGCGCATCGATCGCGGTACGGCCGCCAGGAGCCATGAGCCCAGGATCACGAGGGGAGCGGAGGCGTCCGGCAACCGTTGCGGCGCTGGATTCCTGAGGAAGGCGACGACGAGCAGGAGGCCGAGAACGGAAACGGCCGCAATCACCGGGAACGGCACGTCGGGTTGGTCGAATGCGCGCCTCAGCGGCGGGACGACGAGTGAGGCAAGCGAGGCGACGACCACGGCCCACGCCATCATGTACAGCCATGGGGCGGCATTCGCCTCGCGAAGCACGCCTGGCGCGACACGCCAGCGGAAGAGCCCGGTGCGTTCGAGCCAACCTGGTGCCGGCGCCGGGTCGGCGGTGATGGTAAATGCCTGGCGATCGATCCCGTCGGTGTCGGCGACTTGCGGGTCCGTCACGATGGCGGACAAGCGGCGAGGCGACGGATCTTCGATCGAATAGCCCCAGGTCTGAGCGCCCTCTCGCGCGGCCGGCTCACTGAGCCCCATCCCCTCCTCGGCTCGCTGGCGCGCCTCTGGCGTCACCGACTCGGCCCAGCGCACTCCGATCCGCGGTCGGGGTGGTGGAGGGGGATCGGCTCGCACGAGCCACGGCTGGGACCAGTCGATGTCGAAGCGCGCGGGCGGCGCCACGGTCCGCGCCGCCTCCTGGCGGGTGACTTCAAGACAGTTCCGCAGATACGCGATGAAGCCTCCGTGTTGCTCGGCGAAGACGACTCCGGGAAGGAGGCCGAGGAGCACGAATGCCGAGAACGTCATCAGCGGCTGCCGGACGCGCGGACGGTGCAGGAGCACGATGAGCACGCCTGACGAGATGCCCAGGAAGACGCCGTGGTCGTGCCGGAACAATGCCGCCACCACCACCGTCGTCGCCAGCAAGAGAAGCCGCCAGGTTGTCGGCCGCCTTGCATAGACCACCATCGCCACCATCGCGAACGCGTAGGGGACGATTTTCGGATAGTTATAGAGTGCGGGGCCGAGGCCAATCGCGATGAGCGTCGCGAGCACCGCGGGCAGAACGCGCTGCGCGAGCGTCGCCGCCACCCAGCAGAGCGCTATTGCTCCAAGAGCCAGGAGACCGATCGTGAGAAGGGCTTCACTGCGCAGCGTCGGACCCAGCGCTCGCTGAGCCAGCGCCGATGTCGTGTACAAGAGGGGCGGCCAGAGCGCTCCGAGCCCCGCGTCGGTGAAATCCCGGAGTGGGAGTTCGCCGTTCAGCACGGCTTCCGCGCGCGTCAGGTGCAGGAAGTGGTCGTTGTCGAAGCCGGCCAGCGACCCACCGAGGGTATTGAACCGGTAGAGGAATGCAGCCAGGCCGACCGCGACGGCGACCAGAGCGATAACGAATGGATGTCGCGCGCGTCTCACGGCGAGACGTAGATTACTCCGATGGTTGACCGGTGTTCATAAAGGCCATAGGATCTTAGGCTTAGCGTGAAGATCGATATTGACAGCACCCTGGCTGCCGAAGGCGGAACCGCGACGCGCGCCACGTTTCTTCCCTTTCATCAACCGACGATCGATGCAGATGACGAGCGGGCTGTTCTCGAGACGCTCCGCTCGGGCTGGTTGACAACTGGGCCCAGGACGAAGGCATTCGAGCGTGAGCTGGCCGCGTACACCGGGGCGGCCCACTGCGTGGCGCTCAACTCCTGCACAGCCGCACTTCACCTGGCGCTCGAGGCGGTCGGCGTCGGTCCGGGCGACGAGGTCATCACCTCGCCGATCACGTTTGCGTCCACGGCCAACGTGATCGTCCACCGCAACGCGCGGCCGGTGTTCGTCGATGTCGATCCGGAGACGCTCAACATCGATCCCCAAGCGCTGGCGCACGCGGTGACGCCCAGGACCAAGGCGATCATCCCCGTGGACTTCGCTGGCCAGCCCTGTGATCTGGACGAAGTGATGGCCATCGGCCGCCAGCATGGGTTGACGGTCATCGAAGACGCAGCGCACGCGATCGGCGCTGAATACAAAGGGCGCCGTGTCGGCAGCGTGGCCGACATGACCTGCTTCTCCTTTTACGCGACCAAGAACATCACGAGCGGTGAGGGCGGCGCCCTGACGACCGATCGCGCCGACTGGGCGGAGCGCATCCAGGTGATGGGGCTCCACGGCATCAGCCGCGATGCCTGGAAGCGCTACAGCGCCGAGGGCTACAAGCACTGGGACATCGTCGCGGCCGGCTACAAGTACAACATGTTCGATCTCCAGGGCGCGCTCGTGCTGTCGCAGTTGGGGAAACTGGACACGTTCCACGCGCGGCGTGTGGCGCTCAAGGCGCGGCTCGATGCGGGACTGCGCGATCTTCCGGAGCTCGCCTTCCCGGCGGAGCGGCCCGGCCGCAAGCACGTGTACCACCTGTATCCCGTGATCGTGCGCACCGAGGCGCTGACGGCCGACCGCGACACCATCATGGCGGCTATCCAGGCGGAGAACATCGGCATCGGCATTCACTTTCGCGCCGTCCACCTGCACCCGTTCTACACGGAGACGTTCGGCTTCACGCGCGGCATGTTTCCGCATGCGGAGTACTACTCGGATCGCACCATTTCCTTGCCGCTCTATCCGCGCATGACCGACGCCGAGGCGGATGACGTCGTGGCGGCGGTGCGGAAAGTGATTGCCAGGTATCGCCGCTAGATGACCATCGCCGCCGAGAACGCGCCGACGACGTACGGGCTTCGCCGCGGAGCGGAGGAATTCCCGCTCATGCTGGTCATCTCGATCATCTACCCGTGCAACTTCGGCTGCCCGAACTGCCCGTACACGGATGCCAACTCCGAGATCCGGCAGTTCTATCACTCGCACGACGGCGATCTCTTCAAGGTGGACCTCTGGAACCGCTTGGCCGTCGAGTGCGGTGAGTACGGTGCCTGGATGCGCTGCACCGGTGGCGGCGAGCCGATGCTGCACCCGCACATGGTGGACATGATCGAGTTCGCCAAGGCGAAGGGCGCCCGCGTGTGGATGAACACCAACGGCAGCATGTTCGGCCCGACGCCGGTGCTCCGCCGCAAGCTCGAGCGGGTGATTGCGGCCGGGATCGATCTGATCGAGTTTTCCATGGACGCCGGCGACGCCGAGACCTACGCCGCCGTGCGGCCTCCGCACCGCGGCGGGCCGCCGCGTGATCCTCAGAAGTGGTGGGACAACGCCGTCAGCAACGTGCGGGCCGCGCTGGAGCTTCGGCGCACCCTGAAGGCCACCACGCGCATTGTCGTATCGCTCATCCGGCAGCAGCAGATCGAGGGCAAGATCGATGCGGCCATCGACTTTTGGATGAAGGACGTCGGGGTCGATGAGGTCATCACCCGCAAGTTCCTGACGTGGGACGACAACACGCACATCCAGATGGGCAAGGCCCTCGATCCGCACCTCTACAAGGGACTGCCCGTGCAGAAGGCCGAGCCGTGTGTCTGGCCATTCGAGCGGCTGAACGTGGACACGCTCGGACGTATCGCGCTCTGCGGCCAGGACATCTCGTTTCGTACGGCGGAGTTGTTTCCCAATGCGAACGACGTCTCCATCAAGGAGATCTGGCAGGGCGAGCGGTTCAACTGGTACCGGAAGCTGCACCTCGAAGGACGCGGCGCCGAAGCGTTTCCCTGCCGTGGCTGTTCAGCCTGGTTTGCCGGCATCAGGGACTGGGAGCATGGATGGCTGAAGGTCCTCAAGACTTCAGGCGATCACCTGCGCGAGGTCATGCAGAAGGACCTCGGCGCCGAGGTGAAGATCTACCAGCCGGAGTTGCAACTGCCGAAGACCGAGCCCTGATCCCGGGGGCTTGCGCCACTGCATGCCTGACGCCTCCTTCTATCCAGAGCTGGGCACGCGATTGGAAGCCCTCGTCCGCACGGCATACGGCGTGCTCATGCTCGCCACCTTGCTGCAGGCTCTGCCGGAGGCGCGCCGGTTCTTCCTCAGCGAACGTTGGGGCGGCTATGCGAAGTCCACGCGCGATGTAGACGCTGTCCAGAACCCAGTCGTCATGCCGCTCTTCGTCGCGGCGTGGTTCCTCGCTGCCGCGGCACTGGCTACCGGGTGGTGGAGTCCCTGGCCGGCCATCCTCAACCTGGCCTTCTGCCGGTACTTTTTCATCCATATGCGCTGGAAGGGGATTCTGCGCGGGATGGGTGCGCCCGGCTTCATCGCCTATTGGGTCGGCCTCGTCGTGTGTCTCTTCGAGGTCACGGCACGCTTCGCGCCGGAGGTCAGGCCGCTGGCGCTGCTCGTGGCACAGGTCGATCTCGCGTGCATCATGCTCACGGCCGGCATCTACAAGTTCGCGGCCGGCTATCCGCAGAACCACGGCATGGAGCTCGGCCTCTGCAATCCGATGTGGGGCTACTGGTGGCGCTGGTACATCAAACGGCGCCCCGCGAGCCCGGTCTTCTGGACGATGAACCAACTGGCGTGGGGCACGGAAGTCGTGGCCGCGCTCCTGATGCTCGTGCCGGCGACCCGGGAGATCGGAGGGCTGCTCATCCTCGTCAGCTTTGCCTTCATCGCCACGCAGATTCGCCTTGGGTTCCTCTGCGAGATGGTGATGGCCGGCAGCCTGATCTTCATCCCGCCTGACGGCTGGATCGCAGGCTGGTTCCCCTGGATCGGCTGGATCGGCGGCGCCGCGCCAGCGGTTGCCGGCGAGGCGGGGTCGGCCGGCGCCGTCCTTCGCGTGGCACTGTGGACCTACCTGGCTCTGCTGCCGCTGGCGTACGGGGGCCTCTACTACAACTTCTACGCGCGGCGGCGGCTGCCGGCGCTTGTGCAGCGCGTCCTCGAACGCTACACGAACTTCTTTGGCCTCATCCTCTGGCGCGTGTTCTCGGTGGACCTGGTGAACTTCTTCATCAGGCTCTCGCGCAGGACGGGGGAGCGGCTCACGGCGATTGCGCCGCTCGGAGACCTCCACGCGTCCGGCTACCGCGGCGCGTGGTCGCGCTTCAACCACGTCGGCGAGATGATCTGCCTGACCTCGCTCTTCACCACGCTCAAGTACTATCCGAGCAACGACGTGCTCTTCCAGGAGCGGCTCCGGCGCTACGCGCGGACGCTCCCTCACGAGGCTGGAGAGACGCTGGTCTTCGAATACGTGAGCGTCGTCAAGCGCGACACGCGGTTTGATTGGGTGCCTGTCGGCGAATACCAGGTGGATCCCGCCAACGGTGCCATCACCACGCGCTGGATTGATCCGGAATTCTCACCCCACGCCGGGCATCGGGATTCTCCGCTGCACGAAGGCGACGTGCCCGGCAGCTACGTGCCGGCGAGTCGTTAGCAAGCCGATGTGCGGGATTGCCGGTGTGTTCGGGCGGGAAGACCGGGAAGGCGTCGAGCGGATGCTCGGCACGCTGTCCCATCGCGGGCCTGACGATCGGCATCTCGTGTCCGGGCCGCGCTTCACGATGGGGGCAACGCGGCTCAGCATCATCGACGTCGAGGGCGGCCGACAGCCGCTGACGAACGAAGACGGCACGGTGACCGCGTCTCAGAACGGGGAGCTCTACAACTTCCCGGTGTTGCGCCCGCTGCTCCTCGAGCGGGGGCACCGGTTTCACACCCACACGGACACCGAGCTGCTCCCGCACCTCTGGGAAGACTGGGGCACGCGGCTGCCCGAGCGGATTGACGGGATGTTCGCCGTGGCCGTCTGGGACGACCGGCAGCAGACGGGGCTTCTGGCGCGCGACCGGATGGGCAAGAAGCCGCTCTACTACTGGGAGCATGACGGCGCGCTCTATTACGCGTCCGAGCTGAAGGCGCTGCTCTCCCTTCCGTCGTTCCACCGGCGGCTCAATCTCGAGGCGCTGCACCACTATCTGGGTTACAAGCAAGTACCGCATCCGTTGACGATCTTCGAGGGCGTGCGCATGCTGCCGCCCGCCCATCGTCTCGTGTATCGTCCGGGTGCTCCTCTTGTCACCGAGCGCTACTGGCGTCTGTCGTTCGCGCCACGGACTGGATCCGTGCCCGATGAGCGCGAGGTCGTGGACGAGTTGATCGAGCGGTTGAAGGTGGCCGTGCGCCGGCGGCTGATGTCGGATGTGCCGGTGGGCTTCTTTCTGAGCGGAGGCCTCGACTCGTCACTGACGACAGCGCTGGCGGCTGAAGTGGCACCGGGGCGAGTGAAGACCTTCACGCTGACCTACGGCGGCGATTCCTCCACCGAGGGGAAGGAGCGTGACCGCCACTGGGCACGGTGGGTGGCCGAGCGCTGGGGCACCGACCATCACGAAGAGACGATTTCCTTCGCCGACTATCCGGCGAGCATCCGCCGGATCCTGACGGCCTTCGACGAACCGTTCGCGGGCGTCGTGTCCACCTGGTTCCTGGCCGAGGCGATGGCGAAGCATGTCAAGGTGGCCATCGCCGGTGACGGCGCCGACGAGCTGTTCGGCAGCTATCTCTCGCACCGCATGGCGTTTTCCGAGGCGGCGAAGGGAGAGGAGCCGGACTGGCAGTGGCGGGCGCGTCTGTTGGTGATGTCCGACGAGGAGAAGTCGCTACTGTATACGCCGGACGTGCGGGCCGCGCTCGCCGGCACGTCGACGACCGGCCATTTACGAGCCGCGTTTTCGGACCTGACCGCCGAGGATCCGCTCAACCGCGTCCTCGAGGCCGAGTTCGGCGGTATCTTCCCTGACCAGGTGCTGACCTTCGTCGATCGGCTCTCGATGGCGCACTCGCTGGAGGTGCGCAACGCGTTTCTCGACACCGAGTTCGTGGAGTTCGTGGCCGGACTTCCAGGCAGCCTGAAAGTCCACGATGGCGAAACGAAGTACATACTGAAGCAGGCGGCGGCGCGCTACTTTCCGGAGCCGATGGTCCGAAGGCCGAAGGAAGGGTTCATCATGCCGATCACCCAGTGGATGCTCGGCGATCTCCAACCGTGGGTACGTGAGACACTCTCGCCCGAGCGGCTCCGTCTGCACGGCCTCTTCGAGCCCGCGCGTGTGCGGGAGCTCATCGATCGCCTTCAGGCGCCGGGGGCCGATCATTTCACCGTCAATCGCGTGCTGGCGCTGGCGATCTTTCAGGAATGGTACGAGCTGTATCTGAGCTAGCCGACGTGGCCTCGTCTGCCGACGTCCCGCCGGGCACACCGCGCGTGACATTCGGCCTGTCGATGCTCGGATGGGCGCTCAACGAACAGGACAACATCGCCGGCTACATCGACCGCGCGGGCGCCTTCCTCGATGCGCTGACGGATCGCTACGAGCTCGTGCTCATCGACGACGGGAGCACTGACAGGACGTGGGAGATCGTCACCGAGGCGCGGCGAACCCGCCCGTGGTTGAAGCCGTACCAGAACAAGGGCAACCGCGGCTCCGGCTACAACACCAAGCGCGCGCTTTCGCTGGCCACCGAGGACTATGTCTTCTGGCAGACCGTGGACTGGTCGTACGACATCCGGCAGCTCGCCGCCGCACTCCCGCAACTCGCGGAGGTGGACGTGCTGCAGGGCGTTCGCATCGGCACGACGTCGGCGACGCGTATGATCACCGAGCGCTCCGACAACCCTTACAAAGGGCTGGTGTCGGTCGTCAATTACCAGCTGATCCGTCTGCTCTTCGGGCTTCCCTTCGGGGACTTCCAGAACGTGACGGTTTACCCCAGGCGGTTGATTCAAAGCGTGACGCTGGAGACGGAGAGCTCGTTCACCAACGCCGAGTGTCTGCTCAAGACCTGGTGGCGTGGCGCGACGTTCCGCGAGGTCCCGGTTCCCTTCATCAAGCGCGAGCGCGGGCTCGGCACCGGCACGAAGCCGCGCGCCATTCTGAAAGCCATCTCCGACATCCTGGGCTGGTGGCTCCGTTGGATTGTTCTCGGGCAGCGCGACGCCCGCGGGCGCGGACGCATCATTCCACGATGACGGTTGTCGTCCTTCAGCCGGGCTACCTGCCGTGGCTCGGCTTCTTCGATCAGCTTCGCCGGGCGGACGTGTTCGTCGTCTATGACGATGTGCAGTACGACACGCATGGGTGGCGGAACCGCAACCGCATCAAGACCGCGAACGGCCCGATCTGGCTGACCGTGCCGGTACGGCACAGCGGGCTGGGTCAGCCGCGGATTCTCGATATCGAAATCGATCGCCGCACGCCGTGGGCCAGGAAGCATCTCGCGAGCATCCGGCAGTCGTATGCCGCCGCGCCGTACCTCCGGACCTGCATGCCGGCACTCGAGGAGTTGCTGCAGCGCCCATGGACGCATCTGGTGGACCTCGATCTCGCCCTCGTCGATCTGCTTGCCGGGTGGCTCGGGTTGACGCGGCGGATCGAGCGTGCGTCGCGGCTCGGGATCGAGGGGGGGCAGAACCAGCGGCTCCTGAACATCTGCCGCCATTTCGGCGCCACCACCTATGTGTCGGGCGACGCCGCGCGTGACTACCTCGACGTGCCGCTCTTCGAGCAGCACAGCATCGCCGTTGAGTGGCAAAGCTTCGAGCACCCGGTCTACCCCCAGCTTCACGGTGCGTTCGTGCCGTATCTCTCGGCGCTCGATCTCGTGTTGAACTGCGGTGATGATGCCGGGCGGGTGCTGGAACGCGGGAAGTCTCTGTTGTAGAGTGAGTGCCACGTGACCACGTATTTGATCACCGGCGGCGCTGGATTCATCGGCAGTAACTTCGTCCACTACCTCAGAAAGACCTATCCGGAGGATCGGATTCTCGTCCTCGATCTTCTGACGTACGCCGGAAGTCTCGACAATCTGCCGCCGGCCGTCGGGCCCGACGCCGGGCGCATCCAGTTCTGGCATGGCGACGTCCGGAACGCCTCGCTCGTGGACTCGCTGGTGGAGCAGTCGGACGTCGTGGTGCACTTCGCAGCCGAGACGCACGTCACGCGCTCGATCTACGACAACTACCATTTCTTCGAGACCGACGTCCTCGGCACGCAGGTCGTCGCCAACTCGGTGGTGCGGCACATCGCCAACGTCGAGCGGTTCATCCACGTCTCGACGTCCGAGGTCTACGGCACCGCGCAGGGAGCGAAGATGGACGAAGACCATCCGCTCATGCCGATGAGTCCCTATGCGGCCGCGAAGGCTGGGGCCGATCGTCTCGTCTACTCGTACTTCGCCACCTACAACGTCCCGGCAATCATCGTGCGGCCGTTCAACCAGTTCGGGCCGCGCCAGCACCTGGAAAAGGTGATTCCGCGCTTCATCACGAGCTGCCTGCTCGACGAACCGCTCCGGATTCACGGCGACGGCTCGGCCGCGCGCGATTTCACCTACGTCGAGGACACGTGCCGCGCGATCGACGCCCTGGCGCATTCCGGGCGCGAGCATGTCGTGGGTGAGGTGATCAACCTCGGCACCGGGGTGAGTCTGTCCCTCTCTGAGCTGGCTTCCAAGATCGTCAGGCGCATGAACAAGCCGGAGACGCTCATCAACTATGTCGGCGACCGTCCCGGCCAGGTGTTTCGCCACACGGCGGACGCGGCCAAGGCGGAGCGACTGCTGGGATGGAAACCGGAGATCTCCTTTGACGAAGGTCTGGACAGGACCGTCGAGTGGTACATGGCCAACAGGCCGTGGTGGGAGAAGCAGCTCTGGATGCGCGAGATCCCGATCATCACGAAGGCGGGAAAGCGCGAGCTGCACTGACCGCCCAGTGATGGACGAGACCTGAACGACCCTGCGGGCGTCTAGGGCCGCGTGTCTGACGCCAGTCTGGCGAGAAGATACACGTCTACCGGCATGTCGCCGCTCCACCTGTCCCCGCGCAACAGCCCCTCCGCACGGAATCCGGCCTTCTCGAACGCCCGTTGCGCCCTCGGGTTGATGGCCAGCACGTAGGCGTAGACACGGTGGAGGCCCAACGCCTGGAACGCCCAGGTGGCGAGCAGATCGATCGCCTCGCTGCCGAGTCCGCGATCCCGCGCCGTGACGTCCCCCATCACGACCCGGATCTCCGCGCGCCGGTGTCTCGGGTCGATGTTCCAGAGCCAGACATTGCCGACGTGGTGGTCGCCATCGATCGTCTCGGCCGCGAAGTAGCGGCAGTCCTCGCGGTTGCGCAGTCCCTCGAACCAGCGGCGGTGACCATCGGGCTCGACCGGTGTGACGCGATCCATCAGCCGCATCAGTTCGGCGTCGTTGGCCCATGTGAGAGTAGCGTCCAAGTGCCGTTCGGCGAGCGGCGTCAGCCGAATCCGTGGCTGAGCGGCGGGAGACGCGGCGGTCATTCAGGCATCCTAGCGGTGCCGCGCCCTGAGCGCCACAGGATGAGGCCGACCACGGCGAGCCCGAGGAGGCTCAACTGCGCGCCTCGGCGCAGCGTCGGCGATGCGAACACGAAGTCCACGATGTGCTCGCCCGCGGGGACGCGCACGCCCTGCAGCGCCCCATCGGTCAGGACAATGGCGGTTGTCGTGCCGTCGATGCTGGCCTGCCACCCCGGATAGAACGACTCGCTCAGCACGAGGAAGCCGCCGCCAGGGCTCGTCACGGCCACGCGAATCCGCCCGTCGCCGATCGAGCGAACGGTCGCCGAGCCACCGTCCGTCGCCTGTGCCGTCCCTCGCCCCGCTGCTGTTTCGGATGTAGGCCCAGGCCCCCTCTCCAAATTCAGTCCCGGCTCGGATCCCGACCTGGACCCTGGTTCGGGCTCCGGCTCGACGAGCGCGGTAAAGGCAGGGTTGAACCGGCGGCCGTCGGGCAGGAGCGAGTAGTGCACGGCGATGTCGCGCTCGCGGTCGGTGACCGGCAGCACTTCGCCGGCGAGCCACGCGCGTGCGAGCGCACGGCGGTTCTCGAATGCGACATACGGCTGCTCGCCTGGGCGGCTCTCGTCGCGGCGGCGATCGGTGAACCTCGACGTCTCGAACCGTCCGGCCGGACGCCACCGGCCGGTATCCCCCAGGAGCGCTCCGGCGATGGTCTGCGGTACGAAGCGGCCGCCGTCATCGATCGCCGTCATCCGGTCGATCATCAACCCGCCTCCCATTTCCCCTCCCACCAAAATCTCCAGCCGTCCACCGCGCACCGGCACGGGAAGGTCGATGCGGGTCACGTAGCTGTAGCGATCGTCCGAAGGATCGAACACCGTCCCGAGGTCGTGCGCGGCCCTGGCGAGCAGCGTCGGGTCCTTCAGCCTCTCATCGGCCACGTCTGTTCCGGCGCGCAGCGACTGCTCGTAGACGCCGCCGGATGCGTCAATCACCTTGATCGTGGCCACCGGCGCGCCTTGCCTCGCGTTCTCCGCGCAGACGAGGTGAGTGGACAGGGCAATGCTGTGGACGGTGATCTCCGCCGGAAGTGCGTAGGTCGAGCCTCGCGGGTATTGCTGCCCGCATTCCTGTGGTCCTACCGGCAGCGAGAGCGGCGTGGATGCCCACGTGATGCCGTGCCGCTCGAGCGTCTCGCCGATGTCGAAGTCTTCCGCGTGTACGAAGACATACTTCACCGCCATCAGGTCCAGGGCGGCGTCGTGATGCGACATGAGCGTCGGCTCGACCGACCCGTTGGTGCCCATGCGTGCGAGCTCGCCGTAGCGGGCCAGCAACATCGGCCCGTATCCACCGGCAATCGGAATCTCCCAGCGGCGGGCGAAGAGCGCCGGCGCCACCGCGTCGAGGTGCGTGCCGTCCGGGGCAAGAAGGCGCTGATGTAAAGGAGCCGCGGCGTCCGCCAGCCGGCGAGCGTGGACGCTGGGTTCGCGAGCGGCTTCGGCGGAAATGAGCGGAAGCTCGAGGCCGGCCAGCGTCATCGAATAGGGGAGCGCGTAGACGAGGTCGAGGCCGACGACGAGCAGAAGCGCGCCGGTCCAGACGCGCACGGCCCGCTTCGAGGCGAATCCAGCCGCGGCAATCACGGCGGCGAGCATGATCAGCAACTGCGTCCAGATATCGCCGCGCCACAGCGGAAGTTGCCAGGGCAGGCCGGGCCGTTCATCGAACGAGAAGGCGCTCGGCCAGTGGGTCATCGTCATGGCCCCAGCGACGAGCGCCAGCATCATCACGACGCCGGCCGCCCAGGCGATGCGGCGGGAAACCTCACCACGCTGCACGGCTGCCACGCCGATACCGGCGAGCGTCGTGAAGCCGAGTGCCGCGAAGACCAGATGCCGCGCGGCGACCCTGAAGCGATCGTACGCCGGCAGCTCGAAGAGTAGCCGCTGCACGGGCGTGGCATCCCCCACACCCACGAGTAGCACGCCGATCGTGACGATCACCCAGAACAGCACACGCCAGTTGCGGAAAAGGCGGCTCACCGCCACGAGCGCGAAGAGGAGCGTGAGCAGCCCGACGTAGGTAGGGGCCTCGCGGCCTTCGTGGAGGATCGTCGGAAAGACGATCGTGAGCATCTGTGCCGGCGTGTTCGCGTGCCCCGCGAACGCGTCGTACCCGACCGTCTGCCGTGCCGTGTAGAGGCTTGCCTCCAGCATCGGAAGCGTCTTGACGAGCGTCAGGAGGCCGCCAAGCGTCGCCATCGCCGGCAATGCCACGTAGTAGCGCCAGCTCGCGCGCTCGGCGAGGCCGCCCGCGACGGCGTACAGGGCACAAACGCTGCCGAAGTAGAGAAAGACCTGAGGGTTGCCGGCGAGAAAGCAGACGGCGAGAGCGAGCGCGCCGATGGCGATCCATCGCCACGGCCGAGGGGTCCGAAGGCGATCGACGGCCAGGAGGATGAGCGGGAACCAGGCGATGGTGTTGAGCAGTCCGAAGTGGGGGAGCCGCTCCATCATCGCTTCTGAGAGCGCGTAGGCCAGCCCAGAGAAGGCCGCGGCGGTGCGCGACCGCGTCAGCGAGTAGACATAGGCATACGCGCAGCAACCGGCGATCGCATAGACGGCAATGATGAGCGCCGTCCACGATCCGAGCAGTCGAAAGAGCAGCTGCACGGGATAGAGGGACGCATCGCCCGGATCGGCGAACGCCGGCATTCCTCCGAACTCAAACGCGGACCAGACGGTGATCGGCGAGAGGAACTGCGGCAGGAAGTATTCGTACAAGTCGGAGTCGGCCACGTAGGCGTGCCGCAGAAACGACTGCGCGAAGAGCCAGCCGAAGACGAGCGCGAAGGCGCCGGCCACATAGACCGCGTGGCGCCACGGACGAGTGTCAGGCGTGTCCATCAGCCGAGAGCACCGCCGGAATATTCACCGCTCGCAGGTCGCTCGCCTCCGGCAGCCGCCTGACATCCGGGGGCGCACTCACGCGATCCTCGAACCAGGCGACGAGCACCATCAGGCCCCAGAGCTCCCAGCCGAGGGCGCGCACTCCAGAGAGGTGCTCGCCCATCACGCGCGTCACGGCGGCCGAGTCGAGCAGGCCGATCCGATCCACTCGTTCAGGCGCCAGCAGCGATGTCATGAGCGCACGGCCATCTTCGCGCAGCCAACTGTGGACGGGAATACTGAAGCCCTGCTTCGGGGCGTACGCGTGCGCCCGGCCGTAGTGACGCGCGCACAATTCACGCAGCGCGATCTTGGTGCGGCTTCCGGACGTTCGCAGTCGTTCGGGTAGCGCGAGGGCGAACGCGGCGACGTCCTTGTTGAGTAGCGGCGCACGGCTCTCCAGCCCGTGCCCCATCGTCGCGCGATCGACTTTGGAGAGGATATCGTTGACGAGGTATTCGCCGATGTCAGCGACCTGGAGATCGCGCACCGTCACGCGTGCGACCGGGTCGGCCGCCCGCGTCATGGTCCGGAGCGCGTCGGCCGCAGCGTGGCGCAGGCGGTCGTCGGAAGCCAGCGCTGCGGCTTGCGCGGGGAGCCATGTGCCGTTCCACGTGAGGTGCGCTTCCCGCGTGGCCAGCGGCATCGCGCGGAGAAATCGCTGCAGCTTATAGCCGCGCCCCACCTTCACGCGGTCGTTCGATCCGAGGCGGCCTGCCACTCCCGCCAGCAGCGACCATGCGGCGGCCGGCAGCAGCGGCCGCAGCCGCTGGTGCCACTGCGACGCCGCGTACGTCAGGTAGCCGCCGAACAACTCGTCGCCGCCGTCGCCGCTGAGGACAACCTTCAAGCGGCTTGCCGCCGCGCGCGACACCGTCCAGACGTTCATGGCCGAAGAGTCGGCGAGCGGATCGTCGAGGTGGCGGGTGACCTCCAGGAACTCGCTGAACACGCCCGGATCCACCGGCACACGGACCAGCTCCACGCCGATGCGCCGGGCGACCGCCGCTGCCCCTCGCCATTCGGAGAAGCCCTCGGTCGTGACGTCGGCGCAGAAGGCGGCCTCGAGCCGACCCAGCCGCGCCGCGGCCTGCGCGACCAGCGACGAGTCCACGCCGCCTGAGAGGAACAGCCCGACGGGGACGTCGCTGCGCAGTGTCAGCCGCACGGCCTGATCCAGCCGCGCCTGGAGCTGGTCGAGGACCTCGCCGTCTGACGTAGGAACCGTCGCGGCTCGGTCGTCGGCCGACCAGTATCGCGCTGACTGCCGGAGCCCCTCCTTGCCGTACAGCCGCCACTCCGCCGGCGCAAGCCGCGTGACGCCCCGCAGCATCGTCCGCGTGCCAGGTACGTAGTTGAGGCACAGATAGCCGCCAAGTGCATCGACGTCGATCTCGCCGCTGCCGGCTCCAATGGCCACGAGGGGCGATAGCTCCGATGCGAAGACGACACGCCCGCCGCCGTCGGCGAGGAGCAACGGCTTCTCCCCGAAACGATCGCGCGCGATGAACAGCGTCTGGTCGAACCGGTCGTAGAGCGCGAAGGCGAACATTCCTTCGAGCCGCGCGACCACGTCCGGGCCCCAGCGGGCGTAGCCGGCAAGGATGACCTCCGTATCGGAGGAGGTCCTGAAGCCAGCGCCGTGGTCCCGCAGCTCGTCGCGCAGCTCCGGGTAGTTGTAGATTTCTCCGTTGAAGGTGATGACGTAGCGGCCGTCGGCGGTGGCCATCGGTTGGTCGCCGGTGGACAGGTCGATGATCGCGAGGCGGCGGTGGCCGAAGAAGACGCCTGGCTCCTGCCAGTAGGCGCCGCCGTCAGGACCGCGATGCCGGAGGAGATTGGTGACCTTGCAGAGGTCGGGAAGGGGCGGCATCCCCTGGTCCCAGGCCACGTATCCGAAAATCCCGCACATCGGCCGCCTACCGGCGCGCGTCCGACGGCGCGCCGCCCTGGACGCGGCTCACCTCGGTGCGCACGAGGTAGGGCTTCGCCTGGCCTGGGAAGAAGTACAGCCGGACGACGACCTCCGAGACCAGGCCGAAGAGCAGGAATTGGACACCGCTGACGAAGAGCACCAGCGCGAGCAGGAACCACCCGCTGCGGTCGCGCACGACCGGCACGCCGTAGGCCAGGCTGATGAACCCGAGTGTGCCCATGATGAGCCCAGCCGCGGCGAGGCTGGCCAGCGCCAGACGCCCGAACACACGAATCGGCCGGTCCAGGTACTTCACGTAGAACACCAGGAAGGCGATGTCGAGCAGTACGTTGAACGTGCGCCCAATCCCGTAGTTCGAGGTGCCGACAGGGCGTTCGACGTTGCGGATCGGCAGCTCGGTGATCCGCGCGCCGATGTTCTTCGCGAGCACGGGGATGAAGCGATGCTGTTCGCCGAGGAGCTGCAGCTGGCGGACCACGTCGCCGCGATACGCCCGGAACGTCGTGCCGACATCGTGCACGGTCAGCCCCGTCAGCTTCCGCACCAGCCAGTTGGCGGCGGCCGACGGCCAGCGGCGGATGATGCCTTCCTGCCGCTCGGCGCGCCAGCCGCACACGACGTCATAGCCATCCTCGATCTTTGCCAGGAACTGTGGAATGTCCTCGGGGAAGTGCTGGAGGTCCGCGTCCATGGAGATCACGATGTCGCCGCGCGCGTGGTCGAAGCCGACCTGTAGAGCGGCTGTCTGCCCATAGTTGCGCCGCAGCGACACGAGCGACACACGGGGGTCCGCGATTCCGAGTTTTCCGGTGACGCCGCCGGTCTCATCGGTGCTCCCATCGTCCACGACGACGAACTCGAAGTCGTATCGCGACGCAAGCGTGCGGGTCACTTCGTCGAGCCGGCGCATCAGCTCCAGAAGGGTTTTCGCCTCGTTGAAGACCGGGAGGACGATGCTGACGAGCGGCCGGGCACCGGTCGACACGTCGGGCCCGTCCGCAGCGGGTGCGTTGATCAATACGGGCATGGATTGGGATCGGCGAACGTGCCCATCGTTGCCGGAAACCGCTGACCTGTCAACGGTTCTGGCCCTGAGTACGTGCCCTGAGCCGCCGTTCCCGCCAGTCGGCCACCGACTCCGCCGGAGCGCTGTCGTAGCCCAGGAGCCGTGCGAGTGCGGGATCATCCGCGTGGCGTCCCCGCAGTGCGGCGGGCAGCGAGATCTGCTGCGCGATGATCGGCAGCGAGTAGACGTGGTTCACCGCGCGCCGCGGGTGGCCCGACGTGTTGGCGCCGGCCCGGTGGAACAGCATCGAGTCGAACACGACGAACGCGCCCGGTTCAGCCGTGATTGTGTGATCGACCGACGTGGCCACGGTCGCCGAGGGAAAGCGTTCGGTGAGGTGGGAGGCTGGCAGTACGGCCGTGGCGCCGGTGTCCACCCGGAACGGGTCGATGCAGAACACGGCACTGATTGCGAGTGGGCGGCTCGAGACGAAGTGTTGGTACGGCAGGTCGCGGTGGTAGACCCCCTGTGTATGCGTTTCGGAGGACGGATTGACGATGCCGTTCTGCTGCATGAGCACGATATAGTCGCCGAGCAGGCGACAGCAGAGGGCGAGGAGCGGCGGGTGAGCGGCCAGTCGCAGGAACACGTCGTCATAGACGAGTGGGCACCGGGCGGTGAGGGTGTCCCCAATCGAGGCAAGGCGCGCGGCGCCGCCGAACTCCTGGATCTGTCGAGCGAGCACCGCGTCGAGCCGCTCACCGAGATCGGCAATTTCGGCCGGGTCGAGGCCGGAGTCGAACACCGAGTAGCCGAGGAGGCGAATGCGCTCGGCATGGATCGAGGTCTCGTCACCGGCCTCTTCGCGCTGGCTTACGCCGTAGACCATTACATCCGGAGTGTCGGCCATGCGTCTCTTCCTTTGGCGACTACGCGCCCTGCGGGGAGTCCAAGCCCCTGTGATGGCGTGACATGAGGCGGACCGCCATAGTAGACTCCCACCTTCCAGCCGCCGGCTCGCGGTCCACCATCGAATGAGCGGCAAGCGCGTTGCGATCGTGCAATCGAGTTACATCCCGTGGAAAGGCTACTTCGACCTGATCCGGAGCGTCGACGAGTTTATCCTGTTGGATGACGTGCAGTTCACGCGTCGCGATTGGCGCAGCCGCAATCAGATCAAGACACAACATGGCCTCGCGTGGCTGTCCGTTCCCGTCAACACGCGGGGGCGCTACACGCAGACGATCCTGGAAACGACGATCTCCGACGCGTCGTGGGCCGACCGGCACTGGCAGACGCTCCGCGCCAGCTACGCGCAAACCCCGTTCTTTCGTACCTACGCCGCTCCGGTCGAGGCGCTCTATCGCGGCGCGGCATCGAATCGTCTCAGCGACGTCAATCACGCGTTTCTCGCGGGGCTCTGCGGCATGCTCGGCATCGAGACGCGTGTGACGTGGTCCACCGACTACGCCGTGCGCGGCGGACGCAGCGAGCGGCTCGTCGATCTCTGCCTGGCGAGCGGCGCCACGGAGTACCTGTCGGGACCGAGCGCCCGCGACTATCTCGATGTGGCGGCGTTCGGGGCGGCGGGAGTCCAGGTCCGGTTCGCGGACTACGGCGGCTACCCGGAGTACTCGCAGCCGCACGGGCCCTTCGAGCACCACGTTTCGGTGCTGGATCTCCTGTTCTGCACCGGCCCCCGCGCCATCGAGCACATGAAGACGCTGTGATGGGCGGGCCAGAGATCATCCACGCGCCGGAACCGCCACACGTGACGCGGCGGGCGCTGTCGATTGTCACGTCGATGTTCGAGTCGGAGGCGTTCTTGCGCGACTTCCATCGAAGAGTCAGCGAGGCCGCGCTCCGTCTCACACCCGACTACGAGATCATCCTCGTCAACGACGGGTCGCCAGACGATTCGCTGCGCGTCGCCCTCGATCTGCGGGCCGGCGATCCGCGAGTACGGGTCGTCGATCTCTCCAGGAACTTCGGGCACCACAAGGCGCTGATGACCGGACTGACGCGCGCGCGCGGCGATCTGGTCTTCCTGATTGATTCCGACCTGGAAGAGGATCCGTCGTGGTTGATGTCGTTCCACGACGCGATGACGGCCACGGGCGCCGACGTGATTTATGGCGTGCAGCAGTCGAGAAAAGGAGGATGGTTCGAGCGGGTGACGGGAGCCCTCTTCTTCCAGGTGTTCAACCGGATGCTGACGCATCCTTTTCCCGCGAACGTCGTCACCGTTCGGCTGATGACGCGTCGGTACGTGCGCGCGCTCATCCAGCACAGGGATCAGGAAGTGTGCCTGGCCGGCCTCTGGATGATCACCGGTTTCGACCAGCGCCCCTTCCCGGTGAAGAAGCTGAGCCGGGCGACGACGTCCTACAGCCTCTCGCGGCGCGTGTCCGCGTTCGTCAACGCGATCACCTCCTTCAGCAACCGGCCGCTGATCTATATCTTCCAGATCGGGATGGCGGTGATGGTGCTCTCGGTCGTCGAGGGCATCGTGCTGCTGTACCTGCGGTTCTCGCGCGGCGTGGGCGTGCCTGGCTGGGCGTCGATCATGGTGTCGATCTGGTTTCTAGGCGGGCTGACGATATTCTGCCTTGGCGTGATTGGCGTGTATCTGGCCAAGGTGTTCACGGAGACCAAGAATCGTCCCTACACCGTGATCCGTGAGGAGTATGGGGCCGCCGAGGACAGCGCTCCGTGACGCTCGACGTCTTTCAGGAGCAGGCGCGCCGGTACTATGAGGGCACGTTGCGCGCGCACGGGGTGACCGCGCGCGGGGTCGATTGGAACTCCACTGAGTCGCAGATCGTCAGGTTTCGCCAGTTCGCCAGGTTGCTCGAGGACGATCCGGAGGCGACGGTCGTTGACTACGGGTGCGGATACGGTGCGTTGGCTGTGTACCTGCGCAAGCAGGGTTATCGTGGCCGGTATACCGGGTTCGACGTCAGCGGCGACATGGTCGCGGCGGCGGCGGGCGTGGCGGGCGGCCTTCCCGACTGCCGGTTCACATCGGACCGAGCGGAGGTCGAACCGGCGGACTACACGATCGCCAGCGGCATTTTCAACGTGCGCATCGACGCGGCGGACGAAGCGTGGCGCGACTACCTTCTGCGCACGGTCGAGGACATCCGCAGCGTGAGCGGACGTGGATTCGGCTTCAACGCCCTTACGAGCTACTCGGATCCGGACAAGCGGCGCGCCGATCTGTACTACGCCAACCCGCTCGAGCTCTTCGACCATTGCCAGCGGACCTACTCGCGGCGTGTCAGCCTCCTGCACGACTACGAGCTGTACGAGTTCACGATCCTCGTCAGGCTATGAAGGGCACATGGCTCGGCTCGTAATCTTTGGCGCCGGCGACATCGCCCGGCTGGCCCACCACTACTTCAAGACCGACAGCCCCCACGAGGTCGCGGCCTTCGTGGTGGACCGCGAGTTCAAGACCACCGACATCTTCGATGGCCTTCCGTTGTGTGCGACCGACGAGCTCGTGGCGCGCTATCCGCCGTCGGACTACTCGGCGTTCGTGGCCGTGAGCTATGCGCGGATGAATCGCCTCAGGCAGGAGAAGTACGAGGCGATGAAGGCGGCGGGGTACCAGTGCGTCAGCTACGTGAGCTCCCGCTGCACGTATCTTTCGACAACGCCTCCAGGAGACAACTGCCTGATCCTGGAGGACAACACGATTCAGCCGTTCGTCACGATCGGCAACAACGTGACGCTCTGGAGCGGCAACCACATCGGCCACGACTCCACGATCGAGGACCACTGCTTCATCGCTTCCCACGTCGTGGTGTCCGGCCACGTTCGGGTCGGCGCCGGCTCGTTCATCGGCGTCAACGCCACGCTGCGGAACTCGATCACGATCGGACCGCAGACGCTCATCGCGGCCGGCGCCCTCGTCATGAAGGACACGGCGGCTGGAGGCGTCTATTTCCAGGAGCGCGCCAAGCGCGCACCACAATCGAGCGACGAGATCGATCTGTGACCGGAACGTGGCGGCGTCTCGGCGCGCTTGACCTCGACACATCGCGTGCCGCGGCGTGGGCCGCAACCCACGCCGCCCTGCCGGTGACAGAGGCCGTTGGCGACGGAGTCTGGAACGTGTACCTGAGCCTGCGCGATCGGGACGGACGTGCGCGTATCGGACGTACGGTACTGACGTTGGACCCCCAGCCAGCTCTCGCGCCGATCGAGGCTGACCCCGTACTCGATCTTGGTGCGCGCGGCACGTTCGATGACAGCGGCGTCGTCACCTCCTGCCTGGTCAGCCGGGCCGGGCGCCGATATCTCTTCTACACCGGGTGGAGTCGAGGTGTGACTGTGCCGTTCTACCTCGCGGCAGGGCTGGCGACGAGCGAGGATGGCGGGCCGTTCCGGCGCGTGTCGCGCGCGCCGCTGCTCGGCCGCTCCGACGCTGAGCCATTCTTGACCGCGTCGCCGTTCGTGGAGATTGACGATCGCCGGTGGCGCATGTGGTACGTCTCGAGCCCCGGCTGGATCGAGACCGGGCAGGCACCGCGGCCCGGCTATGACATCCGATACGCCGAGTCCGCGGACGGGCTGACATGGGACAGATCCGGTGTCAGGTGTGTGGATGCCGACCGGCCTGACGAGCATGCGTTCGGCCGTCCGTGGGTGGTTCGCGACGGCGACACGTACCGGATGTGGTTCTCGGTACGCGGTGAACGGTATCGGATTGGGTACGCCGAATCCTCCGACGGCCGCACGTGGATACGGCGGGACGCGGTCGCGGGGCTGGATCCCGCGGACGCGGGGTGGGACAGCGAGATGGTCGAGTACCCGTGCATTCTGGACCGACGGAATCGACGGTACATGCTCTACAACGGCAACGACTACGGAAAAACCGGGGTCGGTCTTGCCGTGTGGGAGCCGGCGTGAGCCTGGAGCGCCCTGTCCGGATTGCGTACAACCGGCCCCACCTGACGGGTCGCGAGTTCACCTACATCCGGGAAGCTGTAGACGCCGGACAACTGGCTGGAAACGGCGCCTTTACGAGACGGTGTCAGGGGTGGCTCGAGGCGAAGCTCGGATGCCCGCAAGCGCTGCTGACGCACTCGTGCACGGGTGCGCTCGAGATGGCGGCGCTGCTGCTGGATCTCCAGGCCGGCGACGAGGTCATCATGCCCTCGTTCACCTTCGTCTCGACTGCCAACGCCTTTGTTCTGCGGGGCGCGCGCCCCGTCTTCGTGGATGTCCGCCCCGATACGTTGAACATCGACGAGCGGTTGATCGAGGCGGCTATCACACCTCGCACGAAGGCGATTGTGCCGGTGCACTACGCCGGGGTCGCGTGTGAGATGGACACGATCGAGGCGATTGCCCGTCGGCACGGCGTGGTGGTGATTGAAGACGCTGCTCAGGGGCTGATGGCGGCGTATCGGGGGCGCCCCCTCGGATCGATCGGCCACATCGCGGCCATCAGCTTTCACGAGACGAAGAATGTCATCGCGGGTGAAGGGGGCGCGCTTGTCGTCAACGAGGCGCGCTTTACCGAACGCGCGGAGATTCTCTGGGAGAAGGGTACGAACCGGTCGCAGTTCCGGCGCAACGAAGTGGACAGGTACACCTGGCTCGACATCGGGTCGTCCTTCTTGCCTGGCGAACTGACGGCGGCGTTCCTCTGGGCACAGCTCGAATCGGCCGAGGAGATCACCGCGCGCCGCCTTGCTTTGTGGCGACAGTATCACGCCCGCGCCGAATCGCTGGAGGCGCTCGGTGTGGTCCGCCCGACGATTCCGCCGTACGCGTCGCATAATGCCCACCTCTTCTACCTGCTCCTGCCGGTGGCGGCGTCGCGCGCCGACGTGCTCGACGAGCTCAATCACCAGGGCGTCAACGCGATCTTCCACTACGTGCCGCTGCACGATTCGGTCGGGGGACTCCGGTATGGCCGGGTGGCGAGCCGGATGGACGTCACCGATGATGTCAGCCGCCGGCTCATTCGCCTTCCGCTCTGGATTGGCATGAGTGAGGACGATGTGGCCGAGGTGGTGAACTGCGTGGCCAACGCCGTGGCCAAGAGGATCTGATTCCGCGCTAGCGCACCGGCTCGAGATCGCAGGGCCATCCCTGCGGTCCCCACGTGCGTCTCCCTCGGAGATCCGAGCGCACCGCCACGATGATGTTCGAGCCGTCATAGATCGTGAATCGGCCTGCCTCCCTGTAACCGGCTCTGAGGTAGGCGTCGATCTTCGGATAGGCGCCGGCAAACTCCTCACGCCGCGGTTCGTTGACGAGGGCGACCGGGACTCGTTGAGCTCGCAGCCACGCGAGCATCTGCTGCTGGTCGGTGTCGGTGGCGAACGCGCGCGGCGGCAGGAACTCCGCATGCCCGGCGGCAAAAGGGCGTCTGGCAAAGAAGCCGTATTCCGGGGCCGGCCATGTCGTGAGCAGGGCGTCGGTCGGCTCGGTGCACTCATTCAAGTAGCGCACGGCGTCAGGTAGCTCGCGGCTCGGCCAGGACCGTGCCCACGGCCAGACGGACCCGCGCTCTTTCAGATCGGTCACGGTATCCACCATGCCGTTCACGCCGCCGTATACGCCGGTGTTGTCGATCGCTTCAGGGAGCTTCTCGAGTACCCACACGCTCCTCGCCGTGCTCAAGGCCAACGCCATGGCGGCCGCGGCCACGAGCGTTGCTTGCCCGAACCGTGCGAACGACGTGCTGCCGGAAGATGTGATTCCGGTGGGCCCTCTCTTGAGCGACTCCGCCACGACCTGCCAGGCCTGGCCGAGAATCCAGGCCAGTACGATGGCGACGACAGCCGCGAGGTCGGGAAGCCTGGCGTCGAGCGGGTGCCGGAGAATCACCGCGAGATAGGCGGCCAGCATCGCCGTGGCTGCCGTGGCGGCCGCGCGCTCCTCCGGTGAGTGGCGGATCCGACGGCCCAGCAGGATAGCGATCGTGATGAGCACCGCCGCATGTGCCGCATAGAAGAGGAACGCCGCGGCATCCTCGCGTCCCCAGGCGAGGAAATCGAAGCTCGTCAGCGGCGGCAGCGCGAAGATGCGCTGATGCGCCTCGGCCTTCGAGAACTCGAGGCCGCGCCGCAGGTGCTCGGCGATGCCCTCTGACCACCGCACGAACAAGGCGTACGGAATAAGCGTGGCCGTGACGAGGGATCCGTAGACAGCGACCGAGGAGAACGCGCGCCGCCGGTCCGGCCACCGAAGCGCCAGGAGCCCGGCTGAGATCCCAACGGCGGCGTAGACCGCCAGATCGTGTCTGAGCAGGCCGGCGAGCCCGGTCCAGACGCCGAGTGTGACGAGCCATGGCAGTGTCCTCTTGTCTGCATATCTCTGGAAGATCAGCATGGCCACCGCTGGCACGAGGATCTTCGGGTAGCTGTAGAACCGGGGCTGAAACGCGACCTCAAGAAGCGTGACTCCAATGGCCACCGGCGCGGAGCCGCTCAGCCGCTCTGCCACGAGATACGTGACTGCCGCGGCCAGTCCGAGGAGCGCCGCGCTGAGCACGAGCTCGGTGAACGGCCCCGGTCGCATCCACTGCGCCGCCGCCGAGATCGCGTAGGCCAACGGCATCCCGGGATCGACGAAGTCGCGCCCTGGAAGCTGTCCGAAGAGCAGTTGCTGGGCCCAGGCCAGGTGCATGTAGTGGTCGTTGGAGAGGTCCGCCGACGAGAGGACGCGGAACGCGAGGGCTGTCAGCCCGAGAACCAGCGCCGAGAATCCGCTCTCCTTCATTGTGTTCACTGTGCTGAGTCGCCGGGGAGAGTGACGTCGTCGCACACCGGCCATGGCGCGTCGCTTAGCGCCTGGAGCGTGGCGCGCACGTTCGCGTCCGGCTGCGTCTCGTTCAGGCACCGGAGTACTCGCATTTCATCGGGCCCCGGAAGAGCGCCGCTCTCGAGCAACACCGTCATCACGTACTGATCGCGCGCCCACACGGCCGCCTCGAGCGGCGTGACGGTGACGGCTCGGCCGATCAGGAAGTCCGGGCGGACCGGCGTGGCACGGTTGGGGTCAGCGCCGAGCGCGATCAGCCGGCTCGCTTCTGCCGCGTTACGAGTCGCCACGGCTTCGGACAATGTCACTTCGTCGGCCGGCCAGAGTCCCCCTCCCAGCGCCGCGGCGACCGTCATCCACAGGCTGGCGAGCGCGAGCGCCATGGCCGGCGCCGAGGCGATCCATGACGGGAACGTCCTCATTCGACCCAGTACCTGTCGCCCCAGCGGGGCAAAAACCTCGGGCTGATGGTACGGCGCTGAAGCGCTTCGCTCTTGAGACGGCTCGTGATGGCCAGCGCGATCGGGTCGCTCGGCCAGCTCTCGCGCCTGCCGGGCGGCAGCAGCCCCGCCCAATCGTTGCGGCTGTAGTAGGCGGTGCGGCGCAACTCGAAATGCGTGCCGACGGTTCGGAACGCCCAGAGCGGCGCGGCGACGAGAAAGTAGGCCGCAATGAGCAGCGCCAGACGGGTGGGGCCGCCGGTGGCGCGGCCGAGCATCGCGCGGATTGGCGCAAATGCCGCCAGCGCGTAGAACGTCCCGGCGGTGCTCACGATCTCGTCCTTGATATACGTCAAGCACAACCCCGCGCTGACTGCGATCACGACGACTCCGACGATGACCGATGGGTCGTCCGGCCGCAGCCCTTCGCGGCGCCGTCGCAGGAGCATGACGACGTAGACCACGAGCGCCGTCGTCACCAGGGCGGAGGCGGAGATGTTGATCGGGACAACTGGCGACGGCCCTTCGGCCCTGTCCGGTCGCAGCAGCTCGTAGACGCCGAACCGCGGCTCCGAGAAGAGGACCGTCAGGAGGCCTCCGGCCGTGTTGTACGCGAACAGAGGCAGAGGATTGGCGCTGAAGCGGTCGCGCAGATCGTCGCCCGAGTAGTAGACGCCGCCCCACCCACTTCCTCTCGAGCCGATGCCAGGAGAGGTGATCTCCAGCGCCTGCCGGCCGCCGGCGTACGCCACCAGCATGAGCGTGGCCACGACGGCTGTTCGCCACCTGATGCCCGGCATCCGCAGTGCCGCGCACATCACGATGACCACCCAGATGAGCACCGCGGACTCAATCAGCAGCAGGCACCACGCAAGCAGCAGGAGTACGAGGGCCTGACTCGTCCATCGGGGTCGGCGTCGGGCCACGGCAAATGCCACCATGGAGACGAGGGCGACCTCGGCGTAATGATTGACTGGAAACGCCTCGCGTGTGACCGCGCCGAACGTGTGGAGGCCGGTGAGCACGGTCAAGCAAAAGGCGAGGGCCGCCACGTCGAGCCATCCGTCGATACGTACGCAGGCGACGAAGGCCAAGAGCAGCAGCATGATGATCGCCGCGTGCGCGCCTCGGAAGACCGCGTTGTACGACAGGCCGGTGGTGTTCGCCACGGCGAGCAGGCCGCGTGCCTGTATGTAGCGCATGGGGCGCAGGGTACTGTCGGACCCGCCGGATGCCTCAATGAACAGGCGTGTGGCCGACGGCGCCTTCGCCGACTCGACGATCACGTCGAGGCTGTCGGAGACCTGGACCGGAATTCTGAAGACGCTGTCCGCGAACGCCAGAGCCAGGAGGGCCGCCAGCGTGTATGCGGCCGTGCGCGGCCTTCGCAGCCGTGAGAGCCTCACGCGATGGAGTATAGTCGGCTCCGGATCGATGGTGGCGGACAAGAAGGACGGCGATCCATCAGAGCGCCAGATCGCCGACAACCGCAAGGCCTTTCACGACTATCACATCCTCGACACGTGGGAAGCGGGCGTGGCGCTGCTCGGCACGGAGGTCAAGTCGATCCGCGAGGGGAGCGTCAGCCTCCGCGACAGCTACGCGCGTCTGACCAACGGCGAGGTGTGGCTGATGAACCTGCACATCGGCCCGTACAGCCACAGTGGATACTCCAGCCACGAGGAGCGGCGCCAGAGGAAGCTCCTGATGCACCGCGAGGAGATCCGCAAGCTCACGGGCAAGGTGGCCGAGCGCGGCCTGACACTCGTGCCGCTGCGGATGTACTTCAAGAAGGGGCGAGTGAAGGTCGCGCTCGGGCTTGCCAAGGGCAAGCAGGCGCACGACAAGCGGGAGACGCTCCGGCGCCGCGAGATCGATCGCGAGACCCGCGCGGCGGTCAAGTCGCGCCAGCGCGGCTAGGGGTCGGGCCGACCCGAAGGTCGATACTCTACGGCCTTCGTTCCGCGACCACGCCCATCACGTCACCCAGGTTGAGCGGGATCCGTGCCGCCGGCCAGAGCTTCAGGGGTAACGCGGCGGCGTGTGCGATCCGGAGAGTGGCGCTCCCGGCGGCCAGGTCACGCAGCCGGCGCTCGATATAGGAGCACCGGTAGCGGCGGCCGACGGTTCTCGTGGCCACCAGGGCGAAGCCGGTGTCGGCGAGCAGTCGTGTCAGGTTCGCTCTGTTGAACAGCGCGATGTGCTGGACGAGATCCAGGTAGTACCACTGCCGGCCGAGGAGCCGTGCCATCGCGCTCCCGGCGTCCGGGGTCGTGATGAACAGGCGTCCACCGGGCGCCAAGTACTCCCGACAGCGCTCGAGCGCGCCGCGAGGGTCGGGGACATGCTCGATGACGTCGAACATGGTGATCACGTCGAAACGGTCGCGGAAGTCCTGACGCGGGTCGTCGATCGATCCCACTTCGATTGGGGCCTGGAGGTGCGCACGGCCCCACTCGACCATCGCGGCCGCTGGCTCGAGTCCCTCGGTCTCGAAGTGCCGGCTCGCCTCCTTCGCGAAGAAGCCGAGGTTCGCGCCGACGTCCAGCAATCGTCCGCCGTCGAGCGCGTGGCGGCGCACCCATTGCAGCTTGTCGCGCGCCGCGTCGAGCGCGCTCGCGTCCTGGTAGTAGTCGGGGTACTCGGTCATGAAGGCGGGCATCCCGTCTTCGTAGATGGAGAGCCCGGAGGACCCGCGCATCAGCCCCTGTCGCACCCAGGCGAAGCTGCACGCGCGGCAGCGGCGCAGCTCGCGGTCACCACGCCGCGTCCACGTGTCGCCGGCGGCGCCGCAGAGCGGGCAGGCATCCTGCTCGAGCGCGGTCTCGTTCATGCTGGACCGCCATAGTACACTTCGCGGATCGCGTGCGGCTCACCCCTGACATCCTCGCGGTCCTCGCGTGCCCGCTGTGCGGCGGATCGCTGACCGCCGATCCACGCGAGACCGCCGTTGACGGGCACGTGATGGAGGGCGATCTCGCCTGTGCGTGCGGACGCCGGTACGCGATTCGTGGTGGGGTGCCCAGGCTCTCGCCAGATGTGCAGATTGAGGCGGTCGAGCAGACGGTGCACGCCTTCGGGTACCAGTGGCACCGCGTGGACAAGGCGCTGAAGGACACTCGCTTCAACGCCCCGGAGGTGTTCCTCGACTTCATTCGTCCGGTCCAGCCTGAATGGTTCAGGGGCAAGGTCGTGCTCGACGCCGGGTGCGGCACCGGCCGATTCACGCTCTGCGCGGCCGCCTTCGGCGCGGCGCTGGCGGTCGGTCTCGATCTCAGCACGGCCGTGGACGTGGCGTTCGCCAACACGCGGCATCTGCCGAACGTCGTGATCATCCAGGGTGACCTGCTGCGGCTGCCGGTGGCGCCGGTTATCGATTACGCGTTCAGCGTGGGCGTGCTGCACCACACCGCGGATCCTCGCGGCGCATTTCTTCAGATGGCGTCCAAGGTGGTGCCTGGCGGCAGCGTGAGCGCGTGGGTCTACGCTCGGGAACACAACGGTTGGATTATCTATGGCCTCAATCCGGTACGGCACGTCACGAGCCGTCTGCCGCGGCCGCTGTTGCTGGCGGCGTCCTACGCACTGGCGGCTCCACTCATGCTCGTCGTCAAGGCGATCTACGGTCCAGTGTCGCGGACGCCGGCGCTCGCCTGGATGCGTCACGGGCTTTTCTACTTCGAGTACATGGCGTTTCTGTCACAGTTCAACTATCCGACGCTGGCGTACATCGTCTTCGACCATGCCGTGCCGGTCATCGCGGAGTACATCAAGCGAAACGACTTCGCCGAATGGTTCAGGGCGGCGGGCCTCGAGCGCGCGGTCATCACCATGCGTGGCGGCAACAGTTGGCGTGGGTTTGGAGAAATCCCGGATCTCAATTCCCAGATCCCAGATCCCAACGCCTGAGAGCGCCTTTCAGGCGTTGTCGAGGGGGGACGGCGTTGTGGGCTGCCCGTCCGCCGGCACGCACGCGGCGAACACCGTACCGACGGCCACCACTGGGATTGTCACCTTCTCCAGCCGAAGGCGGTTCGCCAGCCATCGTCCAATCGGGCTCTTGAGGTACGTCACGATGCGGCCGATCGAGGCGTACTGCCGCTCCGTCTCCGAGAAGATCATGCGAAAGCCGGCAGCCTCGAGCGTGCGTGCAATGGTCGCACTCGAGAAGACGGACAGCGACGCATGGTTGAACTCGGGGTACCGTCGGCCGTAGAGGCGCCCGATCGGCCCGTCCACGTCAGAGAAGTTGATGACGAAGATGCCATCCGGAGCGAGGCTCTGGCGGATGTTGCGAAGCGCGCGGACCGGATCCCGCCAGCACGAAATCCCGCCGAAATTGCAGACGATGTCGTAGGCGGCTGGGGGGAGCGGCGCATCCTCGATGAAATGGCTGTCGATGTCGAGCCCATACTTCCGGCGCGCCATGTCGGCGAACAGCGTCGAGACGTCGATGCCACGCACGGTGTAGCCGAAACCCCGTGCCACGTCGAGGAAGGACCCCGTGGCGGTGCCGATTTCGAGCAGCCTCGCCGGCGCCGGCTTGTGGCGCATGATTCGCTTCAGGCGGAGCGATGCGGTCGCCTTGTAGCTGGCGTCCCAGTCGGCGTAGTCGTGATAGCCGAGCGGTCGCTCGAGGTCGTAGTCCGAGGCGGAGGAGTCCTCGATGAACGTCCGTGAGCTGAAGTACTGCTCGAGGGCGCGGCGGCTGAGCCGGGGGTTCTGAAAGATCAGGCTGCACCATGCGCACCGCACGAAAGTGAGCGGCACCGCCCGGATGTCCCCATCGAAGACCTCCGTGAAGCGCCCGTTCTGACAGAGCGGACAGCGTTCCAGCGTCTCGAATTCCCAGTCGATGCGCGACGCCGGATCGGTCATCGCTGTGGCGTACACCGCCATGCACGGAACGAGCCGGCGTAGGCCTCGGTCCACGTCACGTTCATCCCGTAGTGCTCGCGCACGAATGTCGCCACCGAATCGAGCCGGTCCCGCTCGGCGACCACGAGTATCGAGGGGTCGGTGCAGATCGCGCGCAGCAGCCCTTGGCTGTAGGAGATGGAGAGGAAGGCCTGCAGGTACGGATTGTGGTTGGTCGTGCCCAGTTGAATCGAGTGGAGCTTCACCGGCGGAGTACGAAATGGCCGCCACCAGTGCTCGAAGGGAAACGAATCGGCGTGAAGCACCAGCAATGACGGCTGGAGCTGAAGGAGGTCAGCGATCTGGCGTTCGACAGCCGCGGACTGTTCGTTGTCAGCCGTGGCCTGCCTGGCCACGAGCCGTGCCTCATACGCCACGAGTGAAAGCAGAAGAATGGCCGCTGGAACGTACGCGGCGGTGCGCGTCTGGCGTCTCCACGTGCCGATCACGATGATGATCGCCAGCACGAAGCACGCCTGCAGCGGCGCGAAGAGCCGAAAGGGAAGCTCCTTGAACCCGCTTTCGATGGCCAGGCACGACACCACGAACAATGCCAGCAAGGCGGAGGTTGCAACCAGCCCGGCCCGCCTTGCCTGCGTGATGGCGAGTGCGACACCCGCCGCGATCGGCACGGCCGACTCGGCGAGCAGTCTCAGAAACGTCGCGCCGGTGAGGTGAGCAGTGGCGCGGCGGATCAGCCATTGGGCGCGCATCTGCCACGCCACCACGTCGGCCCATGATGCATACGCATCCTCGATACGCGCGAGCGAGTGAACGTCTGGATCCACTCCCCAGAAGGTCTTCAAGGCTTCCCAGTCATTCGGGCTCCACCCGGCCCGCTCCCGCATGCGATCGATGGCGCCAGCGGGAAGGTCGCCTCCCCACTCGAACAGCCGTGCCATCACCCACATATTCTGCTGATACGCCGCCCAGGGAGCGTCGGTCGTGTACAGCGCGCCATCGAGATAGACGAGAAGAGCGGCGGTCCCGGCCACACCGGCGATGAGTCCGCCGAGGCGGACGACGCGCGAGCGGCGTGCCGAGGTGTCGCGCAGGGCCAGCGGCGCCAGGAGCAGGCCCGTGAGGATGGCTCCCGCGGTCGCGCCCATCGGACGGACGAGCAGGCCCATGAGGAGCAGTGACGCCGCCATGATCAGAAACGCGGGCCGTGGGCGCACCGCCAGGATCTCGGTGGCCGCCAGTGCCATCGCCGCGCCGCCGGCGAGCGTGCTGCTGATCGTGAACTGGACGCCGCCAACGAGCGGCACGAGCACGACGAGCGCCGCGAGCAATGCGGCCACTCTCGCGATCCGCACGGCTCCGCCCCAGGTCCACGCCAGTGTCAGGACGACGGCGGCGGACCAGATGAGCAGAGCGCCAAGGACAAGGTCCCATATGTGAACCGGCAGCATGCGCCGCGCGCCCACGAGGGCCCAGGCGAGCAATGAATGCGCCATCAACACGAAGCCGGTCGGCGTTCCGCCAGGCACCGTCAGCCCCTCGATCCCGAGGCGGATGCTGACGTCATCGTTGGTGAGAAAGATCGGTGGTATCGCGATCCAGAACGCGGCGACGCACATCAGGGTCGCGGCGAGCGTCACGACGAAGGTGCGCCACTCGATGCGCGGATCGTCCATTCGGAACTTGTTATTATGGCCCACGATGACGCCACCACCGACCGAGTCCACCGCCGATTACGCCCGCGAGCAGTTCGCTATCGACCTCTCGCCTCGGGCAATGGCAGTAGGCCTGATGGTCTTCGTGGCCATGGCGGCGTCGCTCCGCTTCATCTCCGATAGTACGGCCGTCGGTGCAGCGATAAAGGTGGTCGTCGCCGGGCTCGCCGTGGGCGTGATCCCGGGTGCCCTCGTCACGCTCCTCTGGTGGCCGCGGCCGAATCTGGGCTTTCTCGAGTGGCTCGCGATCAGTATCGCGGTCAGTTTCGGTCTTGGGCACCTGATCACGGTCTTCATGATCCTCGCGCACGTCGGTGTGCCGACGATGGCCGTGGCGCTGCCGGTGGTGTGGTTCGGGGCCGCCCTCTGGCTGCTGCTTCGCGGGACGGGCCGCGGTCCGAGCATCTCGCTAGGCCGTGACGAAGTATTTGGAGTCGCGCTGCTGGCGGTGGCCGGATCGTACCTGTACATACAGGGATCGCCGGCGGTCGAGTGGGAAGACCAGGTCCACGTCTCAATCGTGCGTCGATTGGCGGCGCTTGCCCAGCCGGCGCTGGACAACATGTACCTGCAGCCTGGCGTCGTCTATACCTACCCGTTCCCGAGTACTCACGCTTTCATGGCCCTGGTGACGCGGATTGCCGGGACCGACGCGCTCTTCGTGTACCACAAGCTACGGTTCTTCTGGGGCCCGGCCGCGCTCGTGATGATCTACCTGTCCGCGCTGGCCGTATTCGGGAAGCGTGCCGTCGCCGCGGCGGCCTTTGTGACCGCCGGCCTGCTGATGTTGTTCGGCGTGTTTGCCACGGTGTCGGGGAGCTACTGGGGCCAACTCGCGCCGTACAGCCACGCGTCGGATGTGGCGATGGCCGTGATGCTGCCGGGGTTGCTGGCCCTCTCTTTTCGATTCATCGATTCTGACGAAGCGGCGGAACGCCGGTTCCTGCTGCCGGCGGCGCTGGCGCTGGTCTTCGCGTTGAGCGTGGTCCACGTGCGAGAGGTGGTGCAGTACTGCGCCTACCTGGGATGCTTCATGGTGGTGGCGTTTGCCTGCTCGGGGTTTCGCATCCACGCGCGCCGGGCCGCGGTTCTCCTGGCCACCAGTCTCGCGCTGGCGGGCATCTTCCTCGCGTGGCACTCGAGGGAAGTCGGACACATCACCAACCTCGTCGCCGAGCGGCGGGATCGTATCGTCGGGATTGCGACCGAGGCCTTCTCGCGCGATGCCCGCAATCTGTTGTTCGTACCTTCCTGGAGCATCCTGCCGAGCTACGTCCAGTGGGTGGACGCGGCGTTCCACGGCGCGACCCAGCTCTTGTTGCTCGCGGGACCGCTCGTGATCGTGGCCTTCAGACGACGTCCACTGGTCTGGTTGATGGCCGCCAGCACGCTGGTCTATCTGCTCGTGATGACGGTGCCGGCGCTGGCCGTGCCGTACATGTATTTCACGTATTACGAAATCCTGATCACGCCCATTCGGAACCTGACGCCGTTCCTGTATCTGCTGGCGGGGCCGCTGTTGTATGTGGTGACGTCGTGGTTGTGGAGCGCTGCGCGGTGGCGAGTCGTCGCGTCGGTTACCCTCCTGGCGGCGGGAGCGGCTCTCGGCACAGTGGCGTTTCTGGCACCGCTCGCGGCGAACCAAAGCGAGGCGGGTTTCTTCGTGCCGGTGATGCTCGCCTGGGCCACGACCTTCCTGTTTCTCGGCCGGGCAGGTGCTGTCAGCAATCTCACCCGCACGCGATCGGCCGCCGCCGTCGTCATCGGCGCGCTGGCGCTCGTGGCGCTCTTGCCCGATCACCCGCCTACGGAGCCACCGGTTCCGGTGAACGTCAGGTGGACGTCCGGTCTTGCGGCAGACACGCGGGCGGCGCTCGAGCAGCGCTTCTCACTTACCGAAGGGGAGGCCACGAGCAACCCAGAGACGTGGGTCTACCACATTACCGACGTCTCAGTCGCCAATGTCCAGGCGCTCGTGACTCATCAGGACGTGAAGGACACGCACCATATCGATCGATCGACGTTTGCCGTGGAGCTACCGCCGCGTCCGTGGACGAAGTACCCCGATCGCACGTTGCTGCTTGTGACCGGCGTGGCGCTCTGGTTCTGCGGATTCTGTCTTCCGCTCGTCTTCGTGTGGGCGCAACCGGGTTCGAGTGGCGGTCTCGATCGCTTCTTGTCCGCACCGTTCCATCGCCGCGCCGCCATCTTCGGTCTCTTCCTCGTGCCGTTTGTGTTCGTCACGGCCTCACGCGACGAGGTGTCTCCCGTGATGCTCGTCCCCGTGCAGCCGTTTGGCCGCGTGGACACGCCCCGGGCCATCCTGCCGCAGATCGAGTGTACGAGCAGGGAGAACGTGTCCGCCCGTCTTGGCGAGACCTATGAACACGGCCCTCCGGTGATCATCCCGAAGGTGGCGATCTGCCCGCCGAGTCAGGGGGTGGTGGATTGGATTCGGCAGAACGTTTCCGTGCAGGGGGTGTTCGCGATGGATCGCTGGAACGCGTACCTGCCTACCGTGTTCCTGTCTCAACAAATCGTGGCGTTCTCCGGGCCGGAGTTTTCGTTGCCGAGCGAGGACGAGTTGTACGCGGACTACATGCGGCTCTACAAGACCCGCATTCGGGAGCATGGCGTCCAGCCGTTCTTCAACGACCTGGAAACGCTCGACGACCGAAAGGACTACGTCCGGTCGCTGGGCGTGACGCACGTCCTGGTGGACCCCCCGTACTACGATCTGATGCGGAAGGTGCTCGACGGCCTGCCCGAGATGTTCTCGCTGAAGGTGACCGACGGCCGCTGGGCCGTGTACGAGGTGCGCGGGAGCTGAACGCGACCGACGCACGTCCGCGTGGGTTACACTGGCGCCGGTGTCATCACCAGCGCCGCTGACACGCCTGCTGCGCCGCCTCGGGCGGCTTCTCGAGCCGTTGCTCGCCCCTGATGCCGAGGCACGACGGGATCGTGAAGACCGTCTGCTCGCGCAGGTGCGCGAACTGCGGGGCGGCCTCCGTGAGCTGAGCGAACAGGCAGCGGCACAACGCGCCGAGCTGAAGCGTGCGCAGGACGTGCGTGCGGCCGACGCGGCTGAGACGCAGGCGCGCCTGGCTGACCTTCGCGGCGGTGTGCGCCGTCAGGCGGCGGCGCTTGGGCGGCTGGCGCGCCGGGCAGGGATCGAAGCGGGCCTCGAGCTGACCGAACGGCGGGTTCTGGACCGTCTCGATCGTCTTCGCCGAAGTGGCCGCCCCATCATCATCGGGCCCTGGACCGGCGAGATCGGCTTCGAGCTCCTGTACTGGATTCCATTCGTGCGTTGGGTGGTCGAGAAGTACGCCCTGCCAGCGGATCGCCTGATTGTCGTGTCGCGGGGCGGCGCCAAGGAGTGGTACGCGGGGTTGGGGTCGCGCGACATCGACGTGTTCTCCGTGGCCAGCCCGGATGAGTTTCGAGCGAGGACGGAAGCGGTCAAGAAGCAGCGCTTCATGGGCGCGTTCGATCGTGAGCTGGTGCGCCGCGTTCAGCTGAAGCTCGGAGGAGAGGGCGCCAGCCTTCTTCATCCGGCACTGATGTATGCGCTCTTCATGCCGTTCTGGAAACAGCAGGCGGCGCTGCCTCGCGTAACCGACCACGCGCGATACCGCCGGATCGAGCAGGGGACGCCGCCGGCTGGGCTCCCGCCGCTCCCGCCGGAGTACGTGGCCGTGCGCTTCTACTTCAGTGACTGCTTCCCGGATACACCGGGAAACCGCGAGTTCGTCTCCAGCGTGGTGGCATCCCTGGCCGAACACTCCGAGGTGGTCATGCTGAACCCGGGGTTCAGGGTTGACGACCACGTGGACTACACCGAAGCGGCGCGGTCGCGCATTCACACCATCGACATGAGCGGCCACGCAGCCGAGAACCTCGCGTGGCAGACCTCCATCATCTCGCGGGCGAAGGCGTTTGTCGGGACCTACGGCGGCTTCGCGTACCTGGCACCCTTCTGCGGCGTGAACGCCGTGGCGTTCTATTCCGAGCGGACCTATTTCGTCTACCACCTGGAGCTGGCGCAGCGCGCGTTTGCTGACGTGCGGGGCGGCACGCTCGAGGCGCTCCACGTGGAAAACGCGGCACTGCTCCGAACCGCCCTCAGCGGCCTCGCTGCCGTGTCACGACACTGACCCGTCCCAATCCCGTGAGCCCTTGTTGTCGCTGAAGTACACTTTCCCGACCTGATGGACGCATCGTTACAGCCCATGACGCCAGCCGGCGCCGAGTGGGCAATCGAGCCGCGGCGCGAGGGGTTGCTCGCTCGCCTGCGCGATGTCTGGCGGTACCGGCGGCTGCTTCGATTCTTCGGATGGAAGGCGCTGCAGAAGCTGTACGCGCGCACCGTTCTTGGCTGGTCCTGGCTGTTCATCCGCCCGCTCTTTCCCCTCCTTGTCAACACGATCATCTTCAGCGGCGTGCTCGGCGTGGGATCTGGCGGCGTGCCGTACTTCCTGTTCCTCGTCACGGGCGTGTCCATCTGGGAGCTGTTCGCCACTGCCGTGACGTGGGGGACCAGGAGTCTCGAGCTCAACAGGGGATTCATGACGCGCATCTACATACCGCGGCTGATCCTGCCAATCGCGATGATGACCCCGTCATACCTGACCTTCGTCATCAACCTGGCGGTGCTCGCCTGCGCGATTGTCTACTACCGCCTGACGACGGGTGTGGTCTATCTGGTGCCGGCGAAACTGGGCTGGGCCGTGGTCGCGATGGCGCTGGCATGGCTGCTGGCGCTTGGAATCTCCCTCTGGACGTCGGTGCCGGCGCTCGTCGCACGCGACGTTCGCTTCACGCTTGGCTACGTCCTGGGATTCTGGGTCTTCCTGACGCCGGTGCTCTATCCGCTCAACGTTCCGGACAAGTATGCCTGGCTGATGCCGTTGAACCCGATGGCGGCCATCGTCAACGCATTCAAGTACGGTGTTCTCGGGATCGATGTGCTCAACCTTCGCGACCTTGGGATCGCCGCGCTGCTGGCGACAGCCGTGTTCGTGTCGGGACTGTGGTTTTTCGGCAGGGCTGAAGCGGACGCCGCCGACAAGGTCTAACGGGCCCGCTAGGTCGGCCGCCGATCCTGCCGCTGCTCGTTGACTGCGCGGTAGCCCTCTTCGTGCGTCAGGCGGAACGCCTTTCCGGGCTTCAGTGGTCGCGGCGAATCCGCATCGTCCGCCCGAGCGTGCTCGCGCGCACGAATGGCGTCCATATCCTCGCCAAGCGCCTGCTGCGTGTCGGCCGGCAGGCCGAGCGCGCTGCCGTCGTGCCATGCCCGATACATGCCGAGACGGGCTGAGAGCTCCTCATCGGAGATGGATTGCCCGCGCACCTCGGGATCCCACTTCGCGAGACACGTCATTTCGCTGTCTCCGCGCTTGGGATGCCGGACGAAGAGGACGCGGAAGCCCTGCCAGCTCAGGACACGAACGAAGGTCCTGAGGTCAAAGCTCTGAAAATGGAAACACTTCTGCTCGCCGAAGAGGTTCTTCCCCTTGCGGTACTTCAGCGTGTCGTCGGTCTCGGCGTACAGGTACAGATGCCCACCTGGCACGAGGTGCTCGCGCAGCGTCTGGAACATCCTGCCCGGATGGAGGGCGTGGGTCAGCAGATGCTTGGTGATGATCAGGTCGAACTGCCCCTCGTACGGGACGTCGAACTGCTCGAAATCGACGCGCCTCGTACACGGGATGTCATAGAGCCGTTCGATCACGAACTGCTGTGACTCGAACATCGGCATCGCGAAGACCTGTGCCCCGTGGTACCGGCGGAGCGCGTCGAGGAGGAATCCCGTCTTCGATCGGACTTCGAGCACGCGCTTGCCCTGAAGCGGCACCGACGCGCTCAGCCAGTCCACGTGATAGCCCTGGGACATGCGGTCGGCGAGGAGCCACGGCATCCAGTCTTTCGCGCCGGGCTCGTGGTCTTCCGAGACCAGCCAGCCCCCCGCCAGCGCGCGGCGGAGCGCCTGGCGATCGGCGTCGGTCAGCGGATGCTCGTTGTCGAGGGGATTGGCATTCTCGCCCGCGGGACGGCCGAGGAACTCGTTGAAGTTCCGGTTCAGGCCGTCGAACTCTTCTCCAACCGGTCGGCGTGTGGCGAAAACAAGACCGCACCGGTGGCAGCAGGCATAGTCGTACCGCGCCAGGTCCGATGTCTGCATGTCCTTCAGCAGGACCAGACCGTTGTAACGGCACACGATCGTTGCCGTCTCGCCCTGGCAGGCGGGGCATTGCTCAATCGTCACCATGCCGTTCGCCCCTTATGGCCCATTCGCCTCCACCAAACACGCACTAGACCTTCTCGTCGTCGCCCTTGAGCGAGATGTGGTACTGGAACACCTTGCGGAGCGCGGCCGACGGCGCGACGGCGCCGTGCGCGGCATTCAGCGTGTTGGGGAACGCGACGAGCGTGTTCGGCCGGAACGGGATTCGCAAGACCTCCTCGCAGGCCACGCCCGCGTCATGGAAGTACTTCGTGCTGCCATCTTGCACGCAGTCGAGGAAGTCGAGGGGCCGCTCCGCCTTATAGATGATCGTCCCCGAGTGATCGTCTCCAGGGCCGTCAGGAAAGTAGTGCAATACGGTCACGAGGTACGGCATGGAGTCGACGTGCGGTTTCAGCTCGTAACCGTTGCCGCGAATCATGAACCGCCCGACGTTGGCCTGGTAGGCCCAGTCTCGCGTGCCTTCCATCGGATACGCAATGAGACCGGCATGGAACGCGTCCTGGATCTGTCTGAGGCGGGCCTGGATTTCAGGCTCGAAGATCCGGTTGAGAAGCGGAGCGACAATCCGGCGATTGACCGTGAAGACGAAGAAGTCCCAGACCTCGCGCAGCTCCGGAGGCAGGCGCTCGTAGCCGGCACTCCTGGCGTCGGCTGCCCGCGACGAGGGAACGAGGTCGTACTTTCGACCGGCTCTGTCGCGCTTGAACAGCTCGAGCGGCGGCCACGACGCGGCCAGCAGCTCATAGAAGGCAGGCTCGAAGATGCCCTCGACGAGCACGTGGGGGATCGGCTCGTCGATGCGCCTCGCGACGGAGAGGCGGTCTTCGACGTACGTCCGAACCCGCCGTTCATCCAGCGCGCTGGACATGGGCATCGGTCACAAGGCGGCTCAGCAAGGGTCGCAGGAGCCGCGCACCAAGGGGAGCTCGCGCGGCCGCGGTCTTCGCGGCGGCCGTCGCCTCGATCGCGTCGGCCACGCGGGGGGTGGCAGGCGAGGTCAAGCCGAATGGGCGGACGAACGGCTCGATGAACGGCGCCAGCCCGGCCGGCGTGGACGGCTCGGCCAGCTCGGCATTGAGCTGCGCATGGTGTTCCTCGAACGTGTCCGCCGTACGAAGGAAGCCTGGCGCCGTCAGGTGCGTGAAGTGCAACGTGCCGCGTTGTGTATGCGCGAACTCGGGCGCGAGCAACGTGAAGCTTGCGCGTCCGAGGATGCCCGCCTCGATCATGCCGGTGGTGTTGACCGCGACCACCGCAGCCGCGTGATGCATGGAATCGAAGTAGGCCGTCTTGGCCTCTTCAAACAGCGGCATGTCGCCGCCGCGAGGCCACACCGACACGTTGCCGAAAGAGGAGAGATCGACGTCGGCCCACGGCGCCGCGTTCCCGGGGTGCGGCCTCACGAGCACGCCACATTCGCGGAGAGCCGGGAACGTGGACGCCCGGAGCCGCTCGATCCAGTTGCGCACGAACGGCACTTCGTCACGCGCGATGAAGAGCGACGAGCAGAGGTACAGGAAGAAGGGGCGGGCCGGATCGAGTCCGGCCCGCGCGCAGAACTCCTGGCGGCTGCTGCCGGGACGGCGATCGAACCAGTCGTCGAACAGTTGTGCGCCGGTCACGAGCACCCGCTCCGGCGTGACACCATGAAACGCCACCGCCTCGCGCTTCTGTGCCTCGTTCCAGACAATCACCCGGTCCGGCTGCACGGCGATGGTGCCCTTGTTCGTCAGATTGTCCCAACTGGCCACGGCCATCGCGACCGGTATCCCGAGCCGTTTTGCCGTCTTCACGTAATCGACCTGGTACGACACGAAGTCCACGAGGGGGGTGACGACGATGACGTCGGGAGAGAGGGAGGCGACCACCTCGTCAATCTTCGGATCAGTGGGGATGGCGGCCTCGACAAACCTGGCGACCGCGGAAAGCGCTGCCGCCGCCGGCCAGGAGCGCGGCAGCCCGCGGGCGGCGATCTTGGGCGCCTGCTTCGCCAGGTGCGCGTCGGCCCGCTCGGCAAGCGCGGTGGCCACGCGCAGCTCGGGGTGACGGTACCGAAGCGCGTTGCGGACCGCGCGGACCGATCCCGCGAACGCCCGCCATCCGTCGCCGCGTTTGGGAAGGTCCTTGACGCTCACGCGCGGGTGCGCGAGAGAGAGCTCGGCGAGGTACCCCGAGGTGTCAACGGCCATGTGCCGCTCGGGCCCGCGAGATCCGATGATGACCTCGTGGCCTCGTGACGCCAGCATCCGCACGGTCGATGCGTAGTTCCGCATGTACCCGTGGTTGCGCATCACGAAAAGTATCCGCATGATCGATGTATTGTAACAGGGCGCTTCATGCTACAGCCGGGACCGCGACTCCTGTTTGCGCTCAATGAACCGGGCTACTTCCGCCTCTATGGCTCCACGATCGTCGAGATGGCGCGGCGCGGATGGGACGTGGCGCTCGTCTTCGACAAACCGAACAGACGGGGTGTGGACGCGCAGTTGCCAGCCGGCGCTGGAGGCAGCGTACGATCGTTGGGCGCATTGCCGGACGCGGTGTCGCCGGCGATGGCGACGCTGAGGCTTGGTCTCGACTACCTGCGATATCTCGAGCCTTCTTTCGCGGAGGCGACATACCTGCGGAGCCGCGCGGAAAAGCACCTGCCCCGCGCGCTCGGATTCCTCGCGCGCGTCAAGCGGCTGCCGCGGTGGGTGGTGTCTGTCGCCATCGCGCTCGGCCGAGCCGTTGAACGCGTCGTCCCGGTCAGCCGCGCCATGCTGGCGTTTGTTCGAGAGGCGCGCCCGGACGTGATCGTTGTCAGCCCGGTGGTCATCATCGGCGACGGCGGCGTCCGTCAGACTGAACTGATGAAGGCGGGCCGCGCGTTGCGCATTCCCGTTGTCGTGGGTGTGGCGAGCTGGGATCACCTGACGAGCAAAGGGCTCCTCCGCCTCGTTCCCGACGCCGTCACCGTGTGGAACGAGACGCAGGCCGACGAGGCGGTTCGGCTCCACCGCATCCCCAGGTCGCGCGTGGTGGTCACGGGCGCGCAGTCGCTCGACCACTGGTTCGAGGCCGCGTCCCCGGATGCGGTGCCGGCGTTCAGGCGGAACCTTGGTATCGACGACCACCGGCGCGTCGTCCTGCTCGTGGGTTCATCGGCGAACATGGCGCCAGGCGACTCGGAGCCGCAGTTCGCACGGCGCTGGCTTCGAGCCCTGCGCGCGTCGGCCAACGCAGAGCTGAGCGGGGCCTTCGTCATCGTCAGGCCGCATCCAGGTAATACCGAGCCGTGGCAACAGGTGGACCTCGGCGATCCGACGGCCGTCATTCATCCCATAACCTATTCAGGAATGCCGTTGAATGACGCGGAGGTCGAGACATTCCGGCGGTCGCTCCTGGCCAGTGACGCGGTGGTGGGCATCAACACGACGGCGATGATCGAGGCCGCGATCCTGAGAAAGCCTGTGTTGTCCATCCGCGATGAGGCCTTCGCGCACAGCCAGCGGCAAACGCTGCATTTCGGCTACTTGTCTGATGACCGTGAGGGATTTGTCGCGACGGCGAACTCGATGCCGGAGCATGTCGTCGAGCTCGAACGGCTGTTCACACACGGACCGAACCTCGAGGCCGCGGACCGGTTCGTTGGCCGTTTCGTCCGTCCGCTCGGTATGGGGCAACCCGCGACCGGGCAGCTATGCGACGTGATCGAGCGGATGATACCCATGGTGCCGGGGCGCGAAGTGTCGGGCCCCGCCTCAACGGCCGAGGAATCACGCTGGACTCCCTCGCACGTGCGTACCGGCCGGCAGTGAGCGCGCGCAGCCCACTCGGTTCGAACGTCCCTGGCGTCACGGCCGAGCTGTTGGACCGCACCTTCGAGCCATACGTACTCGAGACCCTCGATCGCGACGATCCGCGCTGGCGCGAGCGGGTGGCCCGGATCGAGGAGACACCGCCAGGTCCGTCGAGGGTTCGCAGCAAGGGAATGACGAGCGAGGGCGAGCGGACGACGGCGGGAGTCGCGTCGCACTACGACGAACTATGGTCGGCCATCAGCCTCGATGAGGCGCTGCACGGACCGCATACGTCCTGGTTTGAATGGCGCCACCGTGGCGTGCAGGCACGCACGATCGGGCTGAAGCGCGTCTTCCAGCTCTACCTGATGCGGGTGCTCGAATGGCTGCGGCCCGCCTCCGTCACCGAGGTCGGCTTCGGCTGGGGGTTGAACCTGCTGACGTTGTCCGTACAGTGTCCCGACGTGCGCTTCGGCGGTGTCGAGTTGACCGATGCGGGCGTGCGGACGGCGCGCGCGCTGGCCGCGGACGCCCGGACGCCGGATCTGCTACGGGAGTTCGTCGTGGATGAGGTGCGCGACGTCAGCGCTCTTCAACGTCTTGACCTTCGACAGGGAAGTGCGGAGGCGCTGCCCCTTGCCGACCGCTCCGTAGACATGGTGATCACCGTACTCGCGCTCGAGCAGATGAATCGCATTCGCGAGTCCGCCCTGCGTGAGATCGCGCGCGTGGCGCGCCGCCATGTGGTGATGATCGAGCCGTTCCGCGACTGGAACGAAGACGGGCACCGCCGCGAACACATCCGCCGCAATGACTATTGGTCTGCGGCGATCGACGACCTTCCCGCTTTCGGGCTGACCCCGATCGTCGCCACCGCCGATGTGCCGCAGAAGCTGAAGTTCCACACGGGCATCGTCGTCGCCGAGGTCTCGGGCGGACGGTGAGGGCGCCGGAAGCCGACAAGCCCATGCGGTTTCTCCTGGTCGTCAAGCAGAAGAAGAACGTCGAAGCGTTTCTCGGCACGTTGCGGTGCCTCGTCGAACGCGGGCATTCGGTGACGCTTGCCGTGCAGGAGCGCGACGAGAAGCGGGATGAACGGCTGGCCGCCGCGATTGACGAGGCGCGTTTCACCGTCGTCCGGTGTGCCGAGGTCCGGTCCGACGACTGGACCGGCGTGGCGAGTCTGTTGCGCCGGTTGCGTGATTCGGTCCACTATCTTCGCCCGCAGATGCGATCGGCTACGAAGCTGCGGGCTCGCGCGATCGAGCGACTCCGGCAGGACCTGCGGTTCGATGCCGAGACGCCGAGTCTTGCCCGGTCGCTGCAAGCGGTTCCCGACGATCAGGTTCGCCGGCTCGACACGATCCTCGCGCTGGCAGAGCAGGGGCTGCCGAGCGACCCGCTATTCGAGGAACTGCTGGCCGCCGAGCGCCCCGATGTACTGCTGCTTTCGCCCCTCGTACACTTCGGGCCGGCGCAGGCGGACCTTGTCGCCAGCGCCCGTCGTCTGGGCATGCCCGTGTGGATGCTGCTGTACAGCTGGGACAACCTGAGCACCAAGGGGGCGATTCACCGGTGGCCGGACCGCATGTTCGTCTGGAACGAGCGGCAGCGGCTGGAGGCACAGGCGCTGCACGGCTTTCCACCCGAGCGGGTCGTGGTTGTCGGTGCTCCTCGCTTCGACGCGTTCTTTTCGCTGAAGCCGCTGATGACCGCCGCACAGTTTCATGAGCCGCTCGGTCTGGATCCGGCCCGGCCAACTCTTCTGTACGTCTGCTCGTCGCGCTTCGTGTCGGAGAGCGAGCTGGGGTTCGTCACGCGCTGGATTGGCGCGCTCCGGGCGTCCACATCCGATCTGCTCCGGGGGTGCAATGTTGTCGTTCGACCGCATCCCGATATCGATCTCCTGCCGGCCGACGCGCTGACCGAGCGCCAGCGTTGGCCGGCGGCGCCCGATTTCCTCGCGCGCGTGGGCCGGCCGTTTAGAGATCCGCGGGCGATCGTGCTCGTCACGTCGAACAGCACGCCGCAGGGGCTGTTCGAATCAATCACCCACAGCGCGGCGGTAGTCGGGCTCAATACGACCGCGGAGCTCGAGGCCGGTATCGTCGGACGTCCGGTGTTCACGATCCTCGCGGACGAGCGCGATGCCGACGGGCAGAGCGGCACCGTTCACTTCCACTACCTGACACAGGAGGCCGGCGGCTTTGTCTCCACCGCCGCGAGCCTCGACACGCACCTGGGACAACTTGATGCCGCTCTCCGTCAGGGAGTGGATCCGGGACCGATTCGCGCGTTCGTCGAATCGTTTCTCCGGCCGCACGGCATTGACAGAGCCGTGGCCCCGATTTTTGCAGAGGCCCTGGAGCAGGCCGCGGCCGCCCCTTCCACCGTCGGAGACGGGGAGCATGTACCCGTCGCTGCCGCCGACCTCGACAGCGTCCTCGCATCCCGCTCTGAGGCCGATCGGCCATTGCTGCGGATCGCGTACGACGTCGTGCCGGCGCTGCACGTGTATGCGACAGCCGGCGCCCTGCGGCTCGCTCATGAGGGGGCCGTGCCTGCGGATCCCTCGACGGTGGAGTGGATTGAGCGGGAGGTTGCGCTGGGCGACGTGGTATACGACATCGGATCCGGCATCGGTGAGTATGTCGTGATTGCGGCCAAGCGTCGGGGCGCGGTGGTGGTGGCGTTTGAACCGGGGTACGCAGCCCATGCCGACTTGTGTGACAACGTGCTGTTGAATAACTGCGAGGCGCTGGTCGTGCCCATCCCTCTTGCGTTGGCGGCACGGGACGGACTGGCCGAGCTGAAGTACCTGCCGGGACAGCCTGGCGATGCAGGCTACCTGGTCCGCGACGACATCGATTGGCGGGTCAGGCACCGTGGAAGGAACAAGCCGTACCTGCAGCCCGCGTGCCTGGTGCGTCTCGACACGATTGTCGAGCGGCACCGGCTTCCGGCGCCGCATCATCTGCGCCTCTCGCCGCTCGTCTCGTCGGTACAGGCTGTACTCGCCGGGGCTCCATCGACGCTGCAGCTCCCATCGCTCAAGACGATCCTTTTCAACGTGACGCTCGAGACCGAAGCGTCGATTGTTAACGGCCTTGCACCGTTCGGATGGATTCCAAGGACGGCGCCCGCGCGTCCTGGTGGTGGGCCACTCGTGTTCGGAAGGGCATCCGGATGAGCGACCCGGTGGGCGATCTGCCGGAGGCGCGGACCCCATCCGCCAAGCGGCCCAAGACTGGCCCCGCGCGCGTGGAGCACCTGCGCGCGGAGGTGGAGCGTCTGTCGCTCAAAGCGCGCGTCCAGTTGCTCGACGGCCTCAAGCCGCGCCTGGTCTCGGACGCTCCTGGCGGCGGGCGGTTCAGCGTGCGGTCGCTCTCCGAGTACAAGCGGGTGATGAAGCAGAAACCGTGGGACGTCCCGATCGAGGAGTGGATCGCCACGTTCCGGCCGTCGGAAGTGTTCTACGACATCGGTGCCAACACCGGCGCCTTCTCTCTGCTCGCGGGGAGGTTGCACGGTGAGGGTGTGCGGGTCGTGGCGTTCGAACCGGGGTTCGAGACGTTCGAGTCGCTGGTGCAGAACATCCTGCTCAATAGTCTTGGTCGCGTGATCACCCCGCTGCAGGTCGCGCTGTTCGACGAGACGGGCCTGAGGCCGTTCAACTACTACAACATGGGTGCGGGGAGTGCACGCCACGTCGTGGGCGAGCCAGATCATTCTGCCGGGTGTGCGTTCGAGCCCGTCGCCGTGCAGCCGGTGCTGGCCTTCCGGCTCGACGACCTTGTCGAGCGTTTTTGCCTGCCGGCCCCGACGCGCATCAAGCTGGACGTCGATGGCGTCGAGGCGCGTGTGCTGGCCGGCGCTGAGCGCACGTTGTCAGCAGGGGCCTGCGAACTATGGGTGGAACTCTCCGAGACGGGTCCGAACGATCCGGGGTCGGCACAGATCGTCGGCCTGCTCGAGCGATGTGGCTATGCGATCGCCCGGCGCCTCGACCACGACAAGGCACCGGGCGTCTACCCGCGGGTCTCCGACGTGTTGTTCGTGAAGCGCTAGGGAGCACGGTCGCTCAATGAGGCAGCCGTCCAAGTTGGTCTGACATGCGCGGCATTCGCAGCGAGAACATCCGGTTGGCGGTACTGGCGCCCGTTCTGCTCGGCGTCGCCGCGGTCATCACCAGCCGAATCGAGGTTGGTGGCGGAGCCGGGTGGGACGGGCGACTGTACGTGAGCCTGCTCCAGGGACGCCTGGACGAAGCGACGCACAACATCCTCATGCGCCCGGCGGTGATCCTGCTGAACGTGCCGGCCTACCTCGCTCTGGGAAACCCGATCGCGGCCTTCGCGGCGATGAACTACGTCTACGCGTTCGCGCTCGCGTTCGCCGTATGCTCCCTGTACGACCGCTATTGCACCGATCCGGCCGGCAAGCGGTGGCTCGTCGTGAATTTGTTCCTGTGCATCTCGGTCGCTCGCATGTTCGCGTTCTACCCGACACTCATCGACCTTGGCGCGTGCGCGGTCCTCGCGCTGGCGACGCTCGCGGTGTTGCGGGGGCCGAGGTGGCTGCGACTGATTGCGTGCCTGGCGGCGGTGTTGTCACGAGAGTTCGGTATCGGCCTTCCGATCTTCGGGTTCATCCGTGAAGTGCGAATGACCAGGCGGGTCGGGCCAGCGCTTCTCACGTACGCGCCGGCGGTTGCCCTGTTCGCCGGTATGCGCTGGGTGGTGTCCAGGCTGATGCCCGGTCTCATCCAGGAGGACGCGCGACTCCTCGTCCAGGCGCTGGACAACCTCAAAAACCCGGTGTTCGTACTCCTGTTCGCCTACTTTCTTCTGACGGTGTTCGGCGGCGTCAGCCTTGCGGTTGTCGTCGCCGGCCGGCGTGTATGGGCGCTCTTCCGTCGCGAAATCGAGTGGGCCGCGTTCCTCGTGGTCGTGATTCCCGTCACGCTGTTGACCCACGACATCTGGCGTTATCTGATGTTTCTCGCGCCCGTCGTCGTCGTGCTGTTCGCGACTGCGTGGGATGCCACGCCACCCGCCCGCCGCCGCACGTTCGGCATCGCACTCACTGTCGCCACGCTTCTCACGCAGCGACCGTGGGACGCCGTTAACGAGTTCGTCTATTTTCGCGACTGGTTCCCCTTCTACAGCGAGCTCGGGTTGCTGCCATCCGATGTCGCAGTGGACCTGTGGCCGCTATGGGCATGGCGTCTCGTCTTCGTGGCGGGCGCAACATGGGTTCTCCTGGAGGTTGCCGCGTCCCGCGAGCACACAAGAGATGTCCCCGCCGTTGCCAGCCGCGGCGGTGCGGTGTGGGCCGCGTTCGCGATAGCGCTGGGCAGCGTGGTGGTCGAATGGCCGCCATATCCCGCGGTGCTACAAGGCTGCCTCGTGGCGCTGGCGCTCGTTCTCGTGGGGTGGCAGCTGACCCGCTCGGGATGGGGAGTCGCCGCCGGAGTCGCGTTCGCATGGCTGATCGACCCGGCGCCACGGGCGTGGCCCGCGCTGGCTGTGACGGCGGCGGGCTTGGCGCTGGTACCGTGGTATCTCGAACGCCCCGCGCCCGCCCGCGCAGCCGCGTTCGCGGCGTTCACGCTGCTGGCGACAGCGGCATCTCCCCTCGTCGGGGTGATCTTCGGCGTTACCCTGCTGGTCCTGGCCCTGACGCGCGAGCGGCCACGGTCGTGGGCCGCTGCGCTGACCATCGTGCTGGTTGCCGCGATCGTCACGATGGGAATATGGCGGGGGCTCGCCGAAGGCCACGAGCGGTCCGTGTGGCGATCGGGTGACGTGCTGGCCGTCAACCCGCCGTCGGTGGCTCCGCGCTTCGTGAACGTACGGTGGAGCCCAGCCGTGGATGCGGTGACGCGGGCGGAACTCGAGCGACGCTACGGAATGGAGCCCTCCCGGCCAGAGGGCGATAGGACGTGGCACTACCGCCTCGGCGCGACCTCACGTGTCGCCGACATCCTCGCCGACCCGCGTGTCGAAGACACGGCCTATTTCGAACGGCTCGACTCGCGGTGGCGCCTGAGCAGGCTTCTCGGAGCAGCCACGCTCTCTCGGCTCGAACCGGGCCCAGGCGTTGACCTCGCCGCGCTGGCGCGCGTCGCCCTGCGCGCCCAGGTCTGGCTCATTCCGCTGGGCATCGCGATTCTTGCGACCGTGATTCGCGTCGAGAGTGGCCAGGCGGCGTTCCTCATGGCGATGGCGATTGTCGCGGCCGTTGGGGCCGCGACGCTGGGCAATATCGGCGATCGTTTCTCGTGGGCCGCGCCGACGGCACTGGCCGCGCTGACGGGAGTGGCCGCCGGGTTCAGCGTGGCTCGGCAGGGCGCGACGTGGCGGCATCTGGCGATCCGGGCGGCGCTCTCTGCCTTGTTTCTCGTGAACGCCTGGTTCGCGGCGCTGGCGGGACAGTTCGCCGACACAGTGCGGTAGGAGAGCCCAGCGTCCGGTTGCTACCGTCTTGCGCGCTGGCCTAGTCGGTATCCGGCGGCCACGTGCGCGGCACACAGCAACGCGACGCACCAGAACGCGAAGACGAAGTCCATTCCATGCACCGGGACAAGCGCCCGTGGCGCCGCCACCCATGCCAGATAGACCAGCGCACCCCCAATCAGTAGCTGGCCCGGCGACGGCGCGTGCGTCCAGCGCACACCGACGCTGGCCACCGCTCCGACGATCGCCGCCCATGCCGCGGCGAACAGGAGCCACTGTCCGATGCTGAGGCGCAGGTAGCGCGCGCGGAAGTTCTGAAGGAGGTCGTGACCATAACGCGCCACGTCACGCGGATCGACTGTAATGCTGGGCACGATGGCAGGCCAGGCGTAGTCCCATCGTTTGGGTGCCATGAAGGTCGTATAGGCGAGGAACGGTCCGAGCTCGCCGGCGCCCGACACGAGTGTGCCGGCATATTCGATTGGATGGCTGAGCGCGTAGTCGATGAACAGTGGTCGCGCCGCCGCGTCCGGTCCTTCTGTCCGCTCGATTTGTCGTGCCCGCTCCTCAATATAAGCGTCAACGGAACGGTCTTCGTAGTACAAGCCGAGCGCGTTCGGGTAGCGTCCGACACCCTCGAGCAATTGATACCAGATGCCGTGGGCCGGAGGCCGCTGGAGGTAGGACCAGCGCCAGCCCTGCCATCGGTTCATGTGACGATCCCGATGAACCTTGATCCCCGCCGGGACCAAGACGGTCAACATCACGTAGCCGCCGAGGATGGCGCCGGCGACGGCGAGCCGCCGGGCGCGGACCCCGAATATGACGATGAGGGTCAGGGTAAGCAGCGCGGCGAGACCGTGCGAGTGGCGGATGAGATCGACGGCGCCGACCAGCATTCCGATTCCGACCGCTCCAGCAACCCGCGCGCGGCTGCGTGCATGCCCGTCGAGGGTGCCGAGCCACGCCACCAGAGCCGCGAGCACCAGCGGAGAGAAGATTGACGTCGAGGTCTGATTGGAAACCTGTCCGTAGATCAGCATCGAGAGCCGTGAGCCAAGGGTGAGTAACACCGCCAGGACGACGACTCCGGTCCAGAGCGAGCGAAAGCGTGCGCCCACCGCCCACGCAAACAGCACCGCCGCGCAGACGAACGTCACGGCATGCCCTTGCGCGATCCGTGCGCCCGTCAATTCGACGCCGGCGAACGAGGCGATCTGCAGCGCCAGCATGTACCCTTCGTCGTCGATGCTGACACTCTCGAGCGGCGAGCCGTCGTGGCGGATCAACATCGCGCCATGGCGGGCCGGCGCGTTCGCGTGCAGGAGCATGGCGTCGAGGCCCACGCGGCCCTCGGTTTCAGACGCCATGTAGTACTGAGCGCTCCGCGCGGCCACGGTCGGATCGGCCCGCCAGACGCCGCTTGCCGCGGCCAGCGCGAGAAGGCACATCGGCAGCAGCGTCATCGTCACCGCGGGTGGCCATTGGGTCAGCCGGCCGCGCGTGTGGCGATCGAGCAAATCAGCCACGCGGTGCGCTGGCGCCTGCCCCTGCCCCGAGCTGCGCACCGAAGCTCCACGGGAGATTCGGTGCGACGACTCCTCCGCGCGTGTCGCGGCGAGTCGATCCGGGATCGAACACCTGGAAGGAGAGCGCGTGGTAGGCGACGAGCGGAAACTTCTCCGTGACGTTGCGGAAGATGATCGCGTCGATGCTCACTGAGTAGATGGTCTCGGCGAGCAGGTGTGGCGGGATGCGTAACGCCGCCACGTATTGCCCCGCGTGCGACACCGTGAATGTTTCCGACCGCACCAGGAACGCCAGCGTCCCCTGCGCGTAGAGGTGCAGGACGAATCGCACCGTCCGGTCGTCCTGATCGAGGCGAATGCCGACGTTGACGAGCACCTCATCCGCGGCCCTGACAGCGCCAACCTCGCGGCCATCCGCCGATGTCAACGTCACGAAGAGAATCTCGCCCTGTTCGTTCTTGTGGCTGCCGCTGCGCGTGTCCTTCAATCGCCGCCCGGTGAGCGACCACGCGGCGTTCTGGTAGTCGTTCACGATCTCGTCGGGCGAGCCGATCTTCACAATCTCGCCCGCATTGAGCCACAGCACGCGATCGCAGAGCCGGCTGATGGCCGCCATATCATGGGAGACGAACAGCACGCTCATCCCCGCCTGACCGGCCTGCTGGACGCGCTCCAGGCAGCGTTCCTGAAACTCGAGGTCCCCCACCGCCAGCACCTCATCGGCCAGCAGGATGTCGGGGTTCATGTTGATCGCGACGGAAAAGGCGAGCCGGATATACATCCCGCTCGAGTACCGCTTGACGGGGATGTCGATGAAGTCGCCGATGCCCGCGAACTCGATGATGTCCGCGACACGCGACTCGACGTCGCTGGCCGACACGCCGTACATGGCGCCGTTGAGGAAGATGTTCTCGCGGCCGGAGAGATCCTGCTGAAAGCCCGCCCCCAGCGCGAGCAGCGGCACGACTCGCCCGGAGCCGACGACCCGTCCCTCTGTCGGCGGCGTGACGCGTGACAGCACCCTCAAAAGCGTGGTCTTGCCCGCCCCGTTGGGCCCGATGATGCCGAGAATCTCCCCGCGCGGAACGGAGAACGTCACGTCGCGGAGCGCCCACAGCTCGCGCGGTTGCTTCTTGCCAATCAGGTACCGCTTGCTGAGACCGGTGACGGTGAGGATGTCCATGGAGGCGGGCGAGGCGCCAGCGGCGGCAGGTGGCACTCGGGGCATTGTAGCGGAAGCGGCCCTATCCGGCTCCTCCGCGGCGACACGTATAATCCGTTGGTGGACTCACGCTCGCGTTGACGCATCGAGAGATGCCTTCCGATTTCCACTCCATGCTCGCCAAGGCGTTTCGCGTTCGAGGCACCCGCGTGCGCCGCATCTACCACGATGCGAGGCGCGTCGAGCGTTTCTTCCGGGATGCGGACCGCCGAGCGGTTCGCGACCAGCTCCCCCCGTCGGATCTTCGCATCGCCGCTGACCGTGGATTCCTTGTCCTGCCGCCAGGCGCGTTCGTGGAAGCGGAGGCAATCGTCGCCGATGCACGCGAGGCGCTGGCACGATTCAACGCCGCGGCACCGCCGCAGGGAAAGAACCGCAAGCGTTTCCTCCAGAATGTGCTCGATCCCTCGACGCTCACGCTCGACTCCGCCGTGGTCCGGCTCGCGCTGCGCGAGGACCTGCTGTCGGCCGTCACGACCTATCTCCGCATCGTGCCCTTCCTCACCTCGATTCAGGTGTTTCACTCGGACGTCGTGGACGATGTGCCGACCAGCAGCCAGCTCTATCACTGCGATGGCGACGACGTGACACAGGTGAAGGTGTTTGTCTACTGCAGCGATGTCGATCAGGCGTCGGGCCCCCTCACCGTCCTCGACGCAGCCTCGACGAGCACGGTGCAGCGCTGGACGCGCTATCGGTATCGGCAGAGAATCACCGACGATCAAGTCCGGGACGTGGCGGGTGCGGGCGACAGCCAGCCAGTGCTCGGACCGGCGGGTACGACCGTGCTCGTCGATACCAGCCGTTGCTTCCATTTCGGGTCGCGGGTCGCTCCCGGTGCGGCCGCGCGCCTGGTGACGATGATCCAGTACCAGACGCCGTACTCCTTCATGCTCCCGACATCCGCCCAGTCGGCGCTGCCATTCCGGCGCCTCATCACACCCCGGCTCGCGCTCCTGCATCGTCAAGTGCTGGGCGAATAGGGCCAGGATGATGTGGAAGCGCCCGGCATTCTGGCTGACGCTCCAGGTCGGCGTCACCCTGGCGCTGCTCGTCCTGCTGTTCGAGACATTCGACTGGCGCGCGTTTGGCGTGCTGTTCGCGCGTCTTCCGGTGTCCGCCTATCTGGCGTCGCTCCTCGTCGTGCTCGCCGGCCAGCTGTTGTACGCGTGGCGGTGGCGAATGGTGCTGCGCGCCGGGAACGTACCCGTTCGTTTCCGGGAGGTGTTTTCCCAATACCTCATCGGCATGTTCGTCGGCAACTTCCTCCCTTCGACAGTTGGTGGCGACGTCGCGAAGGTCTATCTGCTGGGCCGTAATCACGGGTACGGACCGATTACCGCGTCGGTGGTTCTCGATCGCATGTTCGGATTCGGCCTGGCCGCGATGCTGGCGGCCTGCGCCCTCGTCATGGCCGCGCCCACCGCGCCGATGCTGAGGCTGGTACGGACCGTCCTGGTCCTTGTCGCCGCTGCGACGGTGCTCGGCTCGGGCGTCGCGTTGGCTGGAACCGGTGGGCTGGCTAGACGTGTGGCGCGATTCGGGCCTCGCGTGACCGGGTGGGCCGATGCGTTGCAGCGCTTCCGGCTGTCGGTGCTGACCGCCGTGCGGAGTCCGCGCGTGCTCCTCCACGCGGTCGGCACTGTCGTCGTGTACTTCGTGCTGCTGTCGCTCGTCTATCGCCTGCTCATCGTCATCATGTGCGGCCGCCAGCTCGGGCTGCTTGAGACGCTCATGGTCGTGACGAGCGTGTCGGTGATGAGCAATCTCCCCATCTCGCTCAACGGCCTCGGGGTTCGCGAGCAGCTGCACGTCGTGCTCTTTGAACCGCTCGGCGTCCCGAAGGAAGTCTCCGTGGCGGTCTCGCTGCTGCTGTTCAGCCACACGCTTCTCATCAGCGTTGTCGGTGGAGCTCTCTGGATGCGCTCGTCGCGCGCGCGTACACCGCTGTCACCTCCACGAGACACGGAGGCGCAGCCGCCTTAGATGAATTTGATCCGGCGCGCGGCGACGAGTGTCATGCGAAGGAGCAGCCACCCGTGCGACCAGCGGCGGATGTTGGTCGTGCCGTAGGTCCTCTCCCGATAACGGATCGGCAGCTCGACGATCCGGAGGCCGAGCTTCGACGCGCCAAAGAGCAGATCGAAGTCGCCGAACGGGTCGAAGTCGCCGAAGTAGAGTCGGTTGCGTGCGATCCGCTCGTAGTGCGTCTTGCTCAACGCCTTGGTGCCGCAGAGCGTGTCCTTCATCGGCTGTCCGAGCAGGAACGAGAACGCGAGCGCGAAGAATTTATTGCCGAGAATATTGGCGAACTGCATCGCCTCGCGTTCCATCGGATACACGAGCCGGCTGCCGTTGACGAACTCTCCGGTTCCTGACGTAAGGACGCGATAGAACTTCGGGAGGTCCTCGGGGGGAACGGTGAGATCCGCGTCGAGAATCATCAGGAGGTCCCTGCGAGCCGCGTCGAAGCCGGCTCGCACAGCGTCTCCTTTGCCCCGGCCTGACTGCCGTAGTGCCACTATCCGACGGCTCGGGTTCTGGAGAACGGCAGCCTGAATCGCTTCCCACGTGCCGTCGCTCGAGTGCCCTTCCACGAAGATGAGCTCATCGTCCGGTCCCATCTGCGGGACTCGCCGGATGATCTCCGCGATATTGCCGCGCTCGTTCCGGGCTGGCACGATGACCGAGACCGAGAGGGCACCGTCGCTCGGTCGAGGGGATGGGCGCGCGACCGCGAGGTTCAACAGCGCGAACCATCGCACGACCGGCAACGGGGCCAGCCAGCGATTCACAAGCGTGCTGACGAGCGGCACGTAGACCGGCAACAACACGTGCTGCGACTGGGAGATGAGCTCGTAGCCTGACAGCCGAAGCAGGTTTTCGACGTCCGACGGTGAAACCCAGTTGTGTTCGGGCTCGGTCGTCGCCAAACCGAGGCGGCGACCCAGCGCGACGAGGGGCCGCCACAGGCTGTTGTAGTACACGATCAGCAGCCGGGTGTCGGCCACGCTGGCGTTGCGTACCCGTTCGAGCACGGCCTGGATGTCCGGCGATTCGTGCACCGTGCCGTTGAGAATGATCCGGTCAGGCTCGAAGCGGCGCAGCTCGCTCCAGCCGATGACCTTGCCGTCGGCGGGATCGGCGGCGGACTCGTCCTGCGGCAGGATCCGCAGTCCGCTTCGGCCAAGTGCCTCGCGCAACAAGGTCGATCGCGGTGCGAGCTCCACGATGCGGGCTTGCTCCGGCAGGTGATACCCGATGTAACGCGCCAGCAAGGCGTAGAAGTAGTCGCGCGGCGTTCGCCGGCGAAGCATGGTTCCCACTGACAGCACTCCGGATGCGACGGCGATGGTGATCCACGCCAGCCAGGTTGCGATAATGCGGCCGGCCGGTCGGAACGCGAGGTCTACGCTGGACGCTCCGGCCGGCACCGGCACGGCGATGAGTCCGCCAAGCGCAGCGGTTACCGGGACGTACCGGTTGTCGGCCGTGGCTCGCCATCCGGGTCGGAACATCTCCGTGAGGAGCAACCATCGGGCTCGCGTCGGATCAGACGCGAACCTAGCGTGAAGTGTGCCGTGCCGGCGCGTCAGATGGACATCCACGCTCTGGACCGCCTGCAGCACCGGCCCGAAGTCACGACAGAGCAAGCCGGCTTCGCGACATCCCGCGAGCGGCGACAACTCGTCATCGACGATGCCATCGGAGACGAAGGCGGCCCCTGGCCACACGTCGGGGTTGCGAAGCACGCGAAGGTCTCCGCTCTCGTACGTCGTAATTCGATTCACTTCCTGGAGTTGCGACGACACGGCTTCCCCAGGGACCGCAAGTACCACGCTGATGCCGAGCACAGTCAGCAGGGGAGCACTCGAGACCGTCGCCGGGTTGCCGCGGATCTGGCCGTAGGGCAGGATGCCGCTTGGATACATCGGATCCACCGAGACGCCCTTGAACGAGCCGTTGACGATGGGCAGGTCGCGGTAGGCCCAGGTCGTCCGCCACAGACCATCGATGAACAGGCGGTCTCTTGTCGCCAGGTCGTCGGCCCCAGGCGAGAGGTACCAGCGCCCCGGGTACTGTTCCGCCATCGCGCGAAGCGAGCGCGTCACCGGCGTGTCCCTGATCGCGGCGTGCGCGACGTTCTGGGAGCCGGCCGCCTTTCGAACGAACGGCCAGGAGGCGCCGAAGAGGACAAGCACCTGCAGCACGGCCACAACCGCTGCGACCCGGGGACGCCGTCCTTCGAGCGCCTGCCACGCGGTGGCGCCGAGCACGATGCCGAAGAGAACCAGGGAATCGCGGAAGAGATACGTCGCGGCAAGTAGTCGAATGCCGTCGAGGTCCGGCAGCGCCAGCAAGCCAAGCGCGGACAGGAACGCGAATGCGATTCCCCGTCGATAGCGAGGCACCTGAATGAGGCCGAACACTCCGCAGAGCGAGAGCACAAACATCGGACCGCCGTAGAAGGGCACGCGCGTGCCGCGCGAGAGGACGGCGTCGTACATTTGTACAGGCGAGCCCAGCGAGAGTGGGCGCAGGAACAGATCCCAGGCATGCGCAAGGCCAATCGTTTCCGGGTTCGCCACGCGAGGGAGTCGCGGAAATCGCCCGACCTCGATGATCAGCTGCAGCAGCGTCGGTCCGGCGACGAGCGCACCTATTCCTACCGCCAGCATCAACGCAGGCCACAGGCGCCAGGCCTTGCGAGGGTGAGCGGCGAACATGACCGCCAGCGGGATGAAGAACACCGGAACGTATCCCGCATGACCGTTCGCCCACATGAGGCCTGCCGTCAGGCCGAAGCCAAGCGCGGACATCCAGGGCTGGCGTCCGTTGGGCGCCTCGATCACGCGCAGTGCGGCCAGCAGGAGGAACGGCGCCAGCGACCAGATGACGAACTCCGCCGGCCAGAAGTCGGTCAGGAGATAGTTCTGCGACGGCGCCGACAGGGCCCACGTGGCCGAACCGAGGGCCGCGGCCCAGGGCCCGCCGCCGGCGGTTCGTACCAGCCACCAGCATCCACCCGCGCCGAGCACGGCGTGAAACACATACAGCACGAATGAGGCGACGTCTGCCGGCATCAGCGCGAAGAGCAGCACGAGCGGATGGAAGATCGGTGCCGGGCTGAGGGGATGGGGGAGTCCGAAGGCCAATGACGAAGTCCAGTAGGGATACACGCCATCGACGAGGGCCCGCGCGTGGAGCATCGTCGTCAGAATCGCATTGCGAAACTCTTCCTCGTCTGGGTGGGTTCCACGAAGCGCGGCGCTGAGGAGGAAGAGCAACGAGGCGGCCACGAGGGCGACCGGCGCCGACCGCGAGACCAGACGTGACATGTTCAGACTTGCCGACGTGTCCGCTCCCGTGGGAGCGCCAGAACGTTGATCGATCCGCCTGGAGGAATCGCTTGCGCCAGCACGTGCGCATCGGTGCCGAGCTTCTGCAGCGAGCGCTCGTCGAGCAGTTGGTAGCGAGCCTCATCAAGGAGTTGCAGCAGCGCGGCGAGCGAAGCACCCCGTTCCTCCAGCGCGTAGGGACACAACTCGAGGACGAGCGCCGGACGCAGATCCCGAAGCGTCTTCCGGCCGCCTTGGAGCGCGGCGACCTCGCCGCCATCGATGTCCAGTTTGACCACGTCGACTCGAGAGGGCGTGTCACGGGCGACGAGATCGTCAAGTGTGATGCCGAAGGCGCCGCTCGTGCTCTGTCGCACGCCGCGATGAACGGCATGTCCGATCGCAGTGCCGGCGACTGGCCACGATGAGTACAGCTCCGCAGGCGGGATGTCGTTGCCGGCGAGGACCGCTGCCTGGTGCGCCGTGACAACGGGGGCGAGATCGGGATTCAACTCCAGGTTTCGGCGAAGCGCGGCGAACGCGCTCGCGGTCGGCTCGATGGCAATCACCCGGCCTTCCGCGCCGACCCGGCGAGCCATGGGCAACGCGTGCGCACCGATGTTGGCGCCGATGTCGATGGCGACGCCGCCGGCCGGGAGCACTCGTCGTAGCGCCCGCGCAGTACGACGTTCAAAGGCCCCGAACGCATAGATAGCCAGGGGGATGCCATCGCGAAGGTCGAGCGACCACAGGACACCCTGTCGGCGACAGACGACGGTATCTGACGAGCGTCCGGAGAGGCGGCGGACTGCGCGAATGACGCGATACATCCCCCCGGCGATCCCAATCTTCGTGGCTGTTGACAGGCGAAGCATCTCGGTGGGAGTCAGCGACTGACGGCAGACGTCCTGCGAGTCAGCACGATCAACGCAAACATCGACCATGTCTCGGGCCATCGGCGCAGGGAGCGGTCAACCCATCGCCACACCGGCAGCGTGGCGCCGGGAGCGAGGCTGCGCAGCGACATGCCGCCAGAAACGATATAGCGGAACGACGGCGCCGGGCGAATCGCGGTCACCTGCCACTCGGGAAACTCCTCGGCGAAGATCGCCGCGTCGCGGTGGAAGATGACCCAGGGCAGCGCGAGATTGGCGCCCGAGAGCGGTCCCGTGGACTCGAACTCCCAGGTCGGCGTCGCCGGCTCATACGGCTCATGGTGAAACCGTCCGTAGATCCATCTTGACCATGTCGAGAGCCAGGGTTCGATCATCACCACGACCCCACCCGCTCTCACGCAGCGCGCCAGGTCCGTGAACATCGAGCGCGGCCGGGGCACGTGGTGGAGAACGTCGGTCATGACAATCGCTTTCATCGCTCCGTCCACGAAGGGGAGCGCGGCACCGTCGGCAAGCAGGTCGACGCCTGGTGCGGGCATGAGATCCGACGTGATGGCGTTCGGGATTCGCTCGGTGAGGAAACCGGCCCCGGCCCCGAGTTCCAGAATGCGTCCGGGGCCGGGTGGAATCTCGGCCGCCAGCTCGTCGTACCACTGGCGGTACACGTCAAGGAGGAGCGCCTTGGTCCGGATGATATTGACGCGGGAGCTGGCGATGGCCGGGTCGTCAAGGTCGAGCGCTTGGCTCCGAGGGTCTCTCAGCCAACCCGAAACAGGTGCGGTCACGTGGAGCGTATTCTCGCCCGCTTTCGCCTGTCTGTCGCTCCAAAAGCACGGTGCCGCGGGCGTGGTTCTGCGTTGACCGGATCGCGCCAAATGGCCTAAAATCTAGCGGTTGTCGCGCCTCAAGCCGACCAATTGCCCTCCGGTTTCAACGGCAGGATCCGTCAGCAGTCCCGGCCCAGTTCCCTTGGCATAACGAGCAGCGCCAGCTCCAGCATGGAGCCCGGCGAGGCCTGCCAAGGGCACACTCAGACGCCCGGGACATGAGGCGCCGTACGCCTGTGGTGTAGGTGAGAGGGCGGGAGCTTGTACACCAGCCAGAATCCTCTCAGCAATCCGTGAAAATTCTCTTTTCGCTCGGCAATTTCGGGTTCCTTCGGAACTTCGAACCAGCGCTGCGGCTGCTCGCCGCACGCGGCCACGATATTCATCTGGTGGCCGAGCGGAGAGACAGCGTGGGTGGCACGAAGACGCTCGACCTGCTGCTTCGCGATCATCCCGATCGCATCCGCTATAGCTATGCGCCGTCCCGCAAGGATGCGTTCTGGCTGCCACTGAGTACGCAACTGCGACTGACGCTGGACTACTGGCGATATCTCCATCCGCGCTATGACCAGTCGCCCAGCCTGCGTGCGCGCGGCGCGAGCCAGGCGCCGCGTCTCGCCTCGACGATCGCCAGGATGCCGCTCGTGGGTTCTGCCTCTGGGCTGGCGGCGCTAGGACGCCTCGTGCGCACCATCGAGCGCGGGGTGCCACACGGCGACGCCGTCGAATCGTTCCTGCGCGCCGAGAAGCCTGACATCCTGCTGCTGACGCCGCTCCTGTACTTCGGGTCTCAGCAGGTTGAGTACGTGCGCGCGGCCCGGGCGCTTGGCATCCGCACGGTGCTGGGTGTGGGCAGTTGGGATCACCTCACGACGAAAGGATTGATTCACGAGCGGCCAGATCGCGTGATGGTCTGGAACGACGCACAGCGCGTGGAAGCGGGCGCGCTCCACGGCATTCCCGCGGCGGATGTGACAGTCACGGGTGCGCAAGCCTACGACCATTGGTTCGTCTCGACGCCGAGTCTCTCCCGCGAGGCGTTCTGCCGGAAGGTCGGCCTGCCCGACGACCGGCCGCTCCTGCTGTACCTCTGTTCGTCGCCCTTCATCACGCCGCATGAGGTCGGGTTCGTCCGGCGCTGGATTGAGTCCATTCGTACGGCGCCCGCTGCCGAACTGCGACGCGCCGCGATCCTGATCAGGCCGCATCCGCAGAACGCGCAGCAATGGCAGGAATTCGATCCCGCGGCATTCGACGCCGTCGGCATCTGGCCGCGAGCGGGTGCCAACCCGGTCGATACCGAGGCACGTGCCGACTACTACGACTCGATGTTCCACAGCGTGGCCGTGGTCGGCGTGAACACGAGCGCGCTCATCGAGTCGGGCATCGTCGGACGTCCGGTCTACACGGTGCTGGCCGGCGAGTTCGCGGGGCAGCAGGAAGGCACGCTGCACTTCCAGCACCTGAAGAACGTCAACGGTGGACTGCTCACCGTCGCCGCCACGCTTGACGAGCACGTCGCACAACTGGCCGATGCCGTACGCCGCGTGCCCGGTCCCGATCCACGCAGCCGGGCGTTCATCGAGTCATTCGTCCGTCCGCACGGCGTTGGCGTGCCGGCTGCCAGTTACTTCGTGGACGCGCTCGAAGCGCAGGCCGCGGCACCGCCTCCGGCTCGTCGTCACGCGTCCGCGTGGAGCGAACTGCTGCGTCCTGTACTGGCGCCGCTGGCGTTGGCCGCGCGCGCCGCCGCGCGTCGCCGCAGGGCCAGGCGGCAGGACGACCCTGACCAGGCCGCGCCTGGCCGCCCGCTGAAACTGCTCTTCGCCGTCGCGTCGCCGGAGTACATCCGCTATTTCGATTCGACGATGACGCTGCTGTTGGATCGGGGGCACGAGGTCAGCATCGGCGTGAACTGGCTGCGGGAGCGCAAGCACGCGCGCCTCGAGGGACTGGACGACCCGCGCATCACGATCCTTGGCCTCATCCCGAAGCGGATGGATGTCTGGACGCCGATGGCCCGAGCCGTCCGCGGCACGTTTGATTTCGTGCGGTACCTGCATCCCCGGCTGGCTGAAGCGCCGGCGCTCCGCGCCCGCATGAAGCGCAAGGTCCTGCCGTCGTGGATGGCGTGGCTCGATCGCATCCACTCCGTTGACGATCGCCGGCTGGCAAGAATCTTCGGCATCCTTGCGCATCTCGAGAGGGCGATCCCGGTCAGCCGTGCGCTCACGAGGTTTCTGTCGGCCCATCGTCCTGATGCCGTGATTGTTTCGCCTCTGGTGGATGCCGCGTCGGATCAGGTTGACCTCGTACGTGCCGCGCAGGCTCTCGGCATTCCAGCGATTGCCGGTATCGCCAGTTGGGACAACCTCACGAACAAGGGCCACCTGCGCGTGCAGCCGGATCTGGTCACGGTGTGGAACGCGCATCAGAAAGCGGAGGCGATCACCTATCACGGCGTGGAGGCCGATCGTGTGGCTGTGACCGGTGCGCAGCTCTTCGATCGCTGGTTCGTGCGGGAGCCGAGTCAGTCACGTGAGGCATTCTGCGCGATGGTCGGCCTCCCGGCTGACCGGCCGATCGTGCTCTACACGGGCTCGTCGGTGTTTATCGCCCGTTCGGAGGTCGAGGCGCCGTTTGCCCGTGCGTGGATCGCGGCGCTCCGCGCGAGCGGCGATTCCATCCTCGCGAACGCCGCAATTCTGATCCGGCCGCATCCGTTCAACTGCGAAGGATGGCTGGCCACCGACTTCAGCGACCTCGGGCCGGTCGCGGTGTTTCCTGGTGGGCGCTACACGCCGTCGGCGGAGTCGGCGCGCGCGAGCTTGTTCGATTCCCTTTACTACACGTCTGCGGTCGTCGGCGTGAACACCAGCGCCATGGTCGAAGCCGCCATCCTGCGCAAGCCGGTGCTGTCGCTCTTGGCGCCGGAGTTCGCCGACACGCAGGAAGGCACTCTGCATTTCCACTATCTGCTGCCGGAGAACGGTGGATTCCTCCGCGTCGCGCAGTCGATTCCGCAGCACGTCGAGCAGTTGGCCGAGGTGATGCGGGCACCGGACGCCGCACGCGAGCAGACATCACGGTTCGTGGAGAGCTTCCTCCGCCCCAACGGTCTCGATGTGCCCTGCACGCCGCTCCTGGCCGACGCGCTCGAGCGCCGGGCATCGCAGCCGCGGTCAGTGGAGAGGGAGACGATCGCCATTCGCGTCACGCGCGTGGCGGTCTGGCCGCTGGCGTGGGTGCTCCACTGGATGGCGCTCGGCGGGAGTGCCGGCACGCGGACCAAACGCGCCGCGCACGAGGCGTGGAGCGGTCTTGGCAAGACGACCCGCGCGATGCTCAAGCGGCTGGTCATCCGTCCCGCTCGAGGAATAGTCTGGGTGATGCGGCGCCTCCTGGCCCTTTTGCGTCGCGTTGCGCGACGGCTGCTGTACTGGACGCTGACCATGCCGAAGCGGCTCCTGCGCCTGTTCAGACATCTCCGATATCACGTGGCGGTCCGCCTTCGAGGTGATGGCCACGCCTGACGCGCTGCGGATTCTCCTGTCGATGCGCAACTTCTGGTACGTGCGCGTCTTCGAGTCGGTCGTACGCGCGCTCGCCGCGCGGGGACATCAGGTGCACATCCTGGTCGGCCACGATCCCGATCCCACGCATCAGTGGACACCTGCTGCGGACGCGCTCGTGGCCTCGTCTCCCAACATCACGATGAGCCACGCGCGACGCTCGATCGATGACGGATGGCTCGACCTGCGGCTCATGCTGCGCCTCGGCTCCGACTACCTGCGCTTTCTGCAACCGCAGTACGCCGCGGCGCCGATCCTCGCGTTGCGGGCCCGCTCCCGCGTGCCCGATCGGGTCAGGGCGCTTGCCGAGTACGACGGGCCTGGCCACAGGCTGCTGCGTCGGCTCATGCGGCGGGCGTTGCGTGCGGCGGAGCGTGCGATACCGGCCGACCTCGCGATTGAGTCCGCGGTCATGGCGCACAAGGCTGACCTGGTGCTCGTCACTCCGTTGATCGATCTCGGGTCCTACCAGCACGACGTGGTCCGTGTCAGTCGGCGGATGGCGATTCCCACGGCCGTGTGCGTCGGGAGTTGGGACCATCTGTCGAGCAAGGCGCTTATTCGTGAGCAACCCGACGCCGTGTTCGTCTGGAATGAGACGCAGAAGCGGGAGGCCGTGACGATGCATGGCGTTCCCGCGGAGCGGGTGACCGTGACCGGCGCGCAGTGTTTCGATCAGTGGTTCGATCGGAAAGCGACGCTGGCGCGCGACGAGTTCTGCCGCAAGGTCGGCCTCGATGGCGCTCGTCCCTTCGTGCTCTACGTCTGTTCGGCTCTCTTCGAGGGTAGTCCGAACGAAGCGGCGTTCGTCCAGCGGTGGCTCGCGGCCGTGCGCTCGAGCAGCCACCCGCGCCTCCGCACCGCGGGCATCCTGATTCGTCCCCACCCTAAACGCAGCTTCGAATGGGACGCCGTTGACCTGTCCGCGTTCGACAACGTGGCTCTCTGGCCTCATCGCGGCACCGCGCCGATGAACGTGGACACGCAGGCCGACTACTTCGACTCCTTGTTCCACAGCGCAGCGGTCGTGGGGCTCAACACGAGCGCGCAGATCGAGGCAGGCATCGCGGGTCGTGCCGTACACACGCTCCTCCTGCCGGAGTTCCTCGAGAACCAGGAAGGCACATTGCACTTCCACTATCTGCTCGACGGCGGGCTCCTGCGGGCCGCGCGCGATCTGCCGGGTCACGTCGTTCAGCTCGAGGCGTCGGTTGAAGCGTCCGATCCAGTGGTGCAGCAGAATGGCGCGTTTCTCGAGGCGTTCGTACGTCCGCACGGTCTGGGTGTCAACGCGACGGAAACATTCGTGAACGCGGTCGAGCGGCTGGCGGACATTGAGACCGTGCCGCTACGCGATCCGGCCTGGGCGCCGGCGCTCCGTGTGGCGTTGGGCCCCTTGGCGTCGCGGACGGCCGGCACGTTCGTCGAATCGCTTGGCCGACAACGGCGCTATCGGGACAAGCAGGTCGAGTCGGACGCCCGTACGGCGGCGCTCCAGGTTCAGCGTGCCGAGGAGAAAGCGCGCATCGCTCTGGAACGGCGGATGCGCCGCGAGGCCGAGACACGGGAACGCGACCTGCGGGTCGCGCGCGACCGGCAGGCCAAGCTCGCGGCCAAGGAGCGCGTACGTGGGACGAAGGCGCAGGCCAAGGAACAGCGGACACGCGAGAAGCACCGCCGTGCCCTGAAGGAACGCCTGGCTGGTTACTGTCGTCGGATTGTGCGGCCCTCGTCGGCAAGCCGATGAAGATTCTGTTTCTGGGCCGTCACTACACGTATTTTCGAAACTTCGAGTCCGTGCTCCGTGAGTTGGCGGCGAGAGGGCACGAGATCCACCTGGCGGTGGAGCAGGATGAGACGCTCGGTGGCCTCAAGCTCGTCGAGGGGCTGGCGGCGGAGTTCCCGAACGTCACGCACGGCCTCGCGCCGGAACGTCCAGACGACGAGTGGGCGTGGACGGTGGGGCGCATTCGTCTCGGACTCGACTACCTTCGATATCAGCATCCGACGTTCGACCGGGCGTACAAGCTGCGCGAGCGCGCCATGGGACGCACGCCCGGCGTGTTCGTCGCGCTTGGCACAGCCGTACATCGCGGGGGCGGGCGGGCGCGTCGCGTCGCCGAATCGCTCTTGCGGCGCCTCGAGCGGGCCGTCCCGGAAGCGCCAGTCATTCGGGAGTTCATCGCCGCGCAGCAGCCCGACATTGTGCTCCTGACGCCACTCGTGGATTTGGGTTCTTCGCAGATCGAGTACCTGCGCGCGGCGCGCCGGCTCGGCATCCCGACGGCGCTGTGCGTGTGGAGCTGGGACCACTTGTCCAGCAAGGCGCTCGTTCGGGAGCACCCGGACCGGGTCTTTGTGTGGAACGAGACGCAGAAGGGCGAGGCGATCACGCTGCACGGGGTGCCCGATGAGCGGATTGTTGTCACCGGCGCACAGTGCTTCGACCAGTGGTTCGACCGCGCGCCTTCCCGCGGTCGTGAAGAGTTCTGCCGTGAGGTTGGCCTCGATCCGGGCCGCCCATTTCTGCTCTGGGTCTGTTCGGCCCTCATCCACGGCAGTCCGGTCGAAGCGGCCTTTGTCGTCGAGTGGGTGCGCCGTATCCGTACGCAGGGTTCGCCCGCGCTCCGCGATGCGGGGATCCTCATACGGCCGCACCCCTCGCGTACCGCGGAGTGGGCCACGATCGACACGCGCGAGCTGAGCGGCGTGGTGTGGGGCAGCAATCCTGTTGACGCCGAGGCCAGGGCGGACTATTTCGACTCGCTGTACCACAGCAGCGCGGTGGTCGGGCTGAACACCAGCGCCTTCATCGAGGCCGGTATTGTCGGTCGTGCGGTACACACGCTCATCGTGCCGGAGTTCGAGGACAACCAGCACGGGACCGTGCACTTCACATACCTGCTCGAGGCGGGCGGCGGACTGCTGAACGTGGCCCACGGCTTCGAAGAACATCTCGCACAGCTCGACGCGGCGCTGCGGTCGCCGCAGGTGGGGGTCAAGCCGTTCGTGCGCGAGTTCGTGAGGCCCCTCGGTCTCGACCGCGCGGCCACGCCTGCTTTCGTCGCGCACGTCGAAGCGATGCGCGACCTTCGCGTCGATCCGGCGCGTGGCGACCTGTTGGCGCCGATCTGGCGACGGATCCTTCGCCGCCTGGCACGCACGAGAGACCGTGAGCGGCTGGAGAAGTGGACGCTGTCGCCGAGGGAGTTCGAGAGCGCGGAGCGCCTCCGCGCCCTGCGCGAGCAGAAGGCGATACGCCGCGCGATCAGCCGGGCCGCCGAAGACGAGGACCGTCAGAAGAAGCTTCACGCGCGAGCGGTCAGATCGGAAGAGGCTCGGCAGCGGAACCGGCAGGCGAGGGCGGTGAAGGCGGACGAGCGGCGGGATGCGCGCGTCCAGGGCGCGGCGCAGGGACGCGAGTGATCGTGGGGGAGTCAGCGTGAGAAAAGTCTGCGTCATCATCGGGTCCCGGGCGAACTACAGCAGCATCAAGTCCGCGATGCGCGCCGTGAGAGCCCACCCCGACCTGACGCTGCAACTGGTCGTGGGTGCGTCGGCCCTGCTCGATCGATTCGGTTCCGTGGTGGAGGTGATCGAGGCGGATGGCTTCGAGCCGAACGCGAGGGTCGCGATGATCGTCGAAGGTGAGACGCCGGGCACCATGGCCAAGTCCACCGGGCTGGGGCTGCTCGAGCTGCCCACCATTTTCGAGATGCTCAAGCCGGACGTCGTCGTGAGCGTCGGCGACCGGTTCGAGACGATGGCCACCGCGGTCGCCGCGGCGTACATGAATATTCCCGTGGCACACACGATGGGCGGCGAGATCAGCGGCACCATCGACGAGAGCATTCGCCACGCCGTGACGAAGCTTGCGCACGTGCACTTCCCGGCCAATGCGCAGGCCGCCTCTCGCATCATCCGGATGGGCGAGGACGCCGACCGTGTACACGTGGTCGGGTGCCCGCGCGTCGATCTTGTCTCCGAGATCATGCGGACCGACGGCGGGCTCGGCCCGACCGAGTGGCTCGAGCGCGAGGGCGCGGGCGCGCACATTACCCTCGATCAGCCGTTCCTGCTGGTGAGCCAGCATCCGGTCACGACTGAGTATGGGGAAGGCGAACGCCAGATCGGCGAGACGCTCGCCGCGCTGCAGGAGCTGCGGATGCCGACCATCATGCTCTGGCCCAACGCCGATGCCGGCTCGGAGGACATCGCCCGCGGCATGCGCAAGTTCCGCGAGGTGCACCGTCCGGAATACATCCGCTTCTACAAGAACTTCCCGATCGAAACTTACGTGCGGCTGATGATCGGCAGTGCCTGCGCCATTGGCAATTCGAGCGCGCCAGTGCGCGAAGGAGCGTTCATCGGCGTGCCCACGGTGAACGTCGGTACGCGCCAGCAGGGGCGCGACCGCGGCGCGAACGTGCTGGATGCCGGCCACGACCGCGCGGAGATTGTCGCCGCCGTCAGGCGCCAGATCTCGCACGGGCGCTACGAGTCCGACCATCTCTACGGCGACGGCGGGGCAGGGCCACGAATCGCCGACGTGCTCGCGCATGCGCCGCTGCGCGTGCAGAAGCGGTTGGCCTATTGATGCGGACCCTTGGCGTCATTCCGGCGCGTGGTGGGTCGAAGGGTATTCCCCACAAGAACCTCGCGCTCGTCGGTGGACGGCCGCTGCTCGCGTACACCGCGGAGGCCTGTCGGCAGAGCACGACGCTGACGCGCGTCATCGTGAGCACCGATGACGAAGAGATTGCGGCCGCGGCGCGTGCGCTTGGTCTTGACGTCCCATTTCAGCGTCCCGCGGCTTTGGCCGCGGACGAGACGCCGATGCTGCCCGTCGTGCAGCATGCACTGGCCGGGATGCGCGAGGCTGGATTCGCCGCAGACGTTGTCGTGCTGCTCCAGCCGACCTCGCCTCTGCGGCGCGGTGATCACATTGACGACGCGGTCGCGCTGCTGGCGCAGTCAGGCGCGGATTCGATCGTGTCGGTCGTCGAGGTTCCGCATCAGTTCAATCCCGTGTCGGTGATGCGATTGGACGGCGAGCGGCTCCGTCCGTTTCTGGACGCGCCGACGTTGGCCGGGCGGCAATCGAAGCCGCGCCTGTTCGCCAGGAACGGTCCCGCCGTGCTCGCGGTCCGCGCGTCGGTTGTGGCCGCGGGCTCACTCTACGGCGACGACTGCCGTCCGCTGCTCATGAGCGCGGAGGACTCAATCGACATCGACACGCCATGGGATCTGGCGCTGGCCGAGCTGGTGCTCGCCTCGCGCAGGCGGGCACCGGCAAGTAATTCCAGGTGATCGCGAGAGCGTGAAAGTCCTTCTCTCGACGCTGCACTTCGCGTGGCTGCGCAACTTTGAGTCCGTGGTGCGTGCGCTCGCGGAGCGTGGGCACCACGTACGCCTCGTCGCCGACGAGCCCGAGACGTTCGGGGGGCAGGCCCTTGTCGAGCGCCTGGCCGCGGAGTACCCGACGGTCACCTGGGGATGGGCGCCCTCGCTGGCGGAGGAACGCTGGCTGCCCGTCGCACGGAAGATTCGGTTCGCGCGCGAGTACGTCCGCTTCCTCGATCGTCGTTACGCCGACTCGCCGAAGCTGTTGATGCGCAGCGTACACCTCGTACCTCGCATTGTCCGCTGGCTGACGTTGGGTGCGTGGGGGGCGGTCGGGGCGCATCGGCCCGTAGCCGCCGCGCTCGAGTGGATTGAGCGGCACATGCCGATCGGTCGTCGCGTTGAGGCGTTCTTCGAGGCAGAGGCGCCTGATGTCGTGCTCCTCACGTCCCTGACAGTCTCGCGCTCGTGTGCGATGGATCAGCTCAAGGCCACTCGTGCGCTGGGCATTCCGACAGCGGCCTGCGTCATGAGTTGGGATCACCTGTCCAGCAAGGCCCCACTGCACATTCCCCCGGACCTGACGATCGTCTGGAACGACGTGCAGAAGCAGGAGGCCGTCGAGATGCACGGCCTGCGGCCGGACACCGTCGCCGTGACCGGGGCGCAGTGTTACGACCAGTGGTTCGACCGTCAGCCCACGCGCTCGCGGGAGGAGTTCTGTCATCGCGTCGGGCTGGATCCCTCGCGGCCGTTCGTGCTCTACGTGTGCTCCACGATGACGCCCGCGCCAGATCCGACCGAGCCTCATTTCGTGCGGGAGTGGATCGTGGCGATGCGCGCGAGCGCGCAGCCGACACTCCGCGACGTGAGCGTCCTGGTTCGGCCGCATCCGGAAAGGATGCCCGAATGGCAGGGTGTCAGCCTCGAGGGGCTCGGCGGTGTGGCCGTTCACGGCAGTACGCCGCTTGACGGCGACGCCAAGGCGGACTTCTTCGACTCGCTCTACCACTGCGAGGCGGTGGTCGGCATCTGTACCAGCGTGTTTCTCGAGGCCGCGGTCGTGGGCCGGCCGGTGCTGGCGCTGATGCTCCCGGCGTATCGGATCCATCAGGACGGCATGGCGCACTTCCGGTACCTCCTGACGGTCGGGGGTGGGCTTCTCCATACAGCGCCCGATCTGCCCACGCACTTCGATCAGCTCGATGCGGCGCTGAGGCGCGGTCGCGCGCGCGATGAGCGCAATCAGCGATTTCTTTCGGCGTTCGTCAGGCCGCGCGGGCTCGAGGTGCCCGCCACTCCTGTGTTCGTCGCGGAAGTGGAACGGCTCGGGAGTCTCGGGCGAGTGGCGCCCGACCGGCGCTTCGCCGAGACCTCGCTGATGAAGCGCCTCGTTGCGCGCATGGCGCTGGCGGGTACGCATGGCGTCGGGGAGTGGCTGCTGATGGACACGTTCGATGTGGCAACGGCCGCGCGTGATGTCGAGACGGCGCAGGCACAGCAGCGCCGGCTGGCCATGCGCACCGCTCGCCGCGCCGTCGAGGAAGGCGAGCGCGAAGCCCTGTTGCGGCGGACGCGGGAGGAGCGGGATCGGAAGGCGGAGCAGCTCCGCGCGCGGGAACGCACTCAGGAGGAAGCACGGCTGGCGCGGCAACGCGAGAGTGCCCACGAGGCCGTGCGCAAGGCGCGCGCCCGGCAATGGCGGCATTGGCGCTATCGCCTTGGCACGAACCGGCCCGTCACGACGTTGAAGCGCGGACTGAGACGGTTGTCAGGAGGGTTCGGCCAGTGAACGCGCGAGGCGGGGAACGCGCATGAAGGTCCTCGTCACCGCCGTGCACTTCGCGAACCTCCGCAACTTCGAGTCGGTCGTCCGAGGCCTGGCCAAGCGCGGGCATCGCGTGCACCTTGCGGCCGACGAGCCTGAGTCGTTCGGTGGACAGGCGTTGGTCGAGCGGCTCGCCGCGGAGTACTCGGTGGTGTCATGGGGCTTCATCCCGCAGCCCGCCGTGGAGCCCACGTCTGTCTTTGCGCGGAGGATGCGCTTCGCGCTCGACTACGTCCGCTTTCTCGATCCCCGGTATGCGGACGTGCCGAAACTTCGGCTCCGGAATGTCGAACGCGCCCCGCGGATCGTCCGCTGGCTGACCTCTGGCATTGGTGGAGCGCTAGCCGGCCATCGCATCGTCGGACGCCTTCTGCGGTGGATCGAGCGATCGACGCCGCCCACTGCCGCCGCACGCTCCCTGCTCGAAGCGCAAACGCCTGACGCCGTCGTGCTGACGTCCCTCACCGTTTCGCGCTCGTCGGCGATCGAGCAGCTCAAGGCGGCGCGTGCGTTCGGGATTCCGGTGGCCGCCGGCATCATGAGCTGGGACCACCTGTCGAGCAAAGCGCTGCTGCACATCGCGCCCGACCTGACCGTCGTGTGGAACGACGTTCAGAAAGGCGAGGCGACGGGGATGCATGATCTGCCGGCGGACAGTGTCGTTGTCACCGGCGCGCAGTGTTACGACCAGTGGTTCGATCGTCGCCCATCACGTTCGCGCGAGGAGTTCTGCCGAGGCGTTGGCCTGGATCCTGGGCGCCCATTCGTGCTGTACGTCTGCTCGACCATGAGCCCGGTTCCGGATCCGATTGAGCCACAGTTCGTGAAGGACTGGGTTCTCGCCCTGCGGTCGAGCAGTGATCCAGTGTTGCGTGACGCGGGCGTGCTGGTCAGGCCACATCCCGAGCGTGTGAAGGAATGGGCAGGCATCAGTCTCGCTGGCCTCGACAACGTCGTCGTTCACGGCGCCACGCCAATTGACAGCGATTCGAAGGCCGACTACTTCGACGCGCTGGTATTCAGCCGGGCCGTTGTCGGTTTGTGCACGAGCGCGTTTCTCGAGGCCGCGATCGTGGGGCGGCCGGTGCTGACTCTGTTGTTGCCCCCATATCGCATGCACCAGGACGGCATGGCGCATTTCCGCTATCTCCTGAATGTCGAGGGCGGGCTGCTCCACACCGCGCCGGACCTGACTGCGCATCTGGGTCAGCTCGCAGAGGTGCTCTCGGCGCCCGAGGCACGAGAGGAACGGAATCGCCGATTCCTGACGGCGTTCATTCGGCCGGGCGGACTTGACGTTCCGGCCACCCCCACCTTCGTGGAGACCATCGAGCGGCTTGCCGTGACGCCCCGTCGCTCTGAACGCGAGGCGACGCCCTCCGCGGTTGCCGCGTGGTGCGTCCGCACGCTCGCCACCGCCGCGGCGACGAGCCCGGGGCAGTGGCTGATGATGGACGGTGTGGACATCGCGCGGGCCCAGGGGGAGCGGCAGCGCGACGAGGTCAAGGAGCGGATCCTCGACGCCCGTGCGGCGTACCAGGATCACAAGACGAAGGCGCGTGACGAGCAACTGCGCGCCGGTGAACAGGAACGACGGGCGAAGAGCTGGGCGAAGTGGCGCCGCGGCCTGAGCGCGCGTAAGCAAGTCGCGAAGCTCAAGGGCGGGTTGAAGCAGATCACTGGGGCCAGGCACCAGTGATCAACGTGCCGCTGACACCGGTCGAGCAGCGCGCGTGGGACGCGTATCCCAGAGTGCGTGAGGCGGTGCTGGCTGTCACCCGAGGCGTTTCGCCAGGCGCGGCTGAGGCGGCGCCGAGCACCTACTGGCGTGAAGAGCTCGAGAACATCGACTACCTGCTCGACGCCACGCCGCTCATCCTTCGCAAGCTCAGGCAGCACGCCGTGCACGTCACCAATCTCCGGCCGCACAACTTTCGCGAGAAGCAGGACGGCCGGTTCGAGGCATTCGTCGCGCGGCTCGAGTCGCTCCGCGCGCTCGCCGGCGACGAGCTGCTCGTGCCGGAGTCGCCCGCGCTCGGAGGGTTCGGGTTCGACATCGACGGCCGACTCTTCAACACCGACACCATCAAGTTCTACGAGGTGCTGGCCGGGATGAAGCGCGCCGGCGCGTTGGAGCCGTTCAGCGCCGGTCAGCGACGCGTCGTGTGGGAGATCGGCGCCGGCTGGGGTGGGTTTGCGTACCAGTTCAAGACGCTCTTCCCGAACACGACGTACGTCATCACGGATCTGCCCGAGCTGTTCCTGTTCTCGGCGGTGTACCTGATGGCGCTCTTTCCGGACGCCCGCGTCCGTTTCGTGGGCGCGGACACCGACACGGCGAGCGCCGCCGGCTGGCTCGACGTGGACTTCGTGTTCGTCCCCAATACCCTGACCGATGTCGTGGCCGCCGCGCCGGTCGATCTCACCGTCAACATGGTCTCGTTCCAGGAGATGACGACCGCGCAGGTGCGGGAGTATGCGTCCATTGCCGCCCGCGCCGGCTGCCGCTCGCTCTATTCGCTCAACCGTGAGCGGTCGCCGTTCAACGCAGAGCTTTCGAGCGTGAGCGACGTACTTGGCGAGCAGTACGATCTCCGCGAGATTGCGGTCCTCGAGACCGACTACACGACGGCGTTGAAGAAGCCACCAAAGGCAAGGAAGGAAGTCGAGCGGGAGCCGCTGGGCTACCGTCATCTCGCCGGCTCGTTACGTGCCGCAGAGGGCCGCCTGGCACCGGCGGGCGAGGCCGCGGCATCGCTGCAGGCCGGTCCCAAGGTCGTGCTGGGTATGACGCTGTACAACTCGGCTCGCTACCTGCGCGAGGCGGCCAACTCGATTCTCAGCCAGACGTCCGGCGACTTCGCTCTGCTGATGCTGGACGATGCGTCAGGCGACGACACCGCGCGGATCGCTCGGGAATACGAGCAGCACGATCCGCGAGTGCGGTACGCGCGTCACGAGGAGCGCCAGGGCATGGTGCCCACCTGGCGCGAGGTCGCCACGCGCGCGGCGCGCGAGTATCCCTCCGCCGAATACTTCGCCTGGGTCAGCGACCACGATCGCTGGCACGCGGACTGGCTCGCGCACATGGCCGGCGCGCTCGATGCCGCCCCGGACGTGGTGATGGCGTACCCGGTGACGCAGCGGATGGACGAATTGGGGAACACGATCGAGAAGGAGCCACGATCGTTCCAGACGACTGGTGTCGCCAACGTGATGGAGCGATGGCGCCGGTTCTGTCACGACGGCGTCGGGTCTGGCGACATGGTCTACGGCCTGATGCGCGTGCGCGCGCTCGAGGCGGCCGGGACCTTCCGCTCCGTGCTGAATCCGGATCGGCTGCTCATCGCCGAGCTGACGCTGCAGGGACAGATCCGTCAGGTGGATGAGCCGTTGTGGTGGCGGCGCCGATCCGCCGTCGCGAGCATTGCTCGCCAGCGCGTGACGCTGTTCGCCGGCCCGCCGCCGCGCTGGTTTGGGTGGCCGCCGCCGCTGCAGCACGCGTTCATGTTGATGCGCGAGTACCTCGCCTCCCGCACGCCCCCTGTCCGTGTTCCCGCGGTTCGGCTGCTCTGGATGCTGACCCTCTACCAGCTCACGTCCGCGTGGCGCCACTACCGGAAGACCGAGTTCTCCAAGAGCTGTGGCCGCGGCATCGACAACCTGCACTGGGTCAAGAAGCTGATCAAGAAGGGCGCTCTGCTCACGCTTCACTACACGCTCGTCGGCTTCAACACGTCGCGCGCCAGGCTGCGCCGGTTCAGGCGGAAGGCTGTCTACGAAACACTGGTGACCGTGCACAAGGTCAGCGGCCAGCTCCGTCGCGCCGGGCGCCGCGCCCGCTACGAGTTGCTGATGCTGACGCACCGGACAGGGCTGCGCGGACCGCGCAATGGAACACGCCTCCCGTGAGAGTCCTGATTGCCGCGCTGCACAACGGGTACTACCGGAACCTGGAGTCAGTCGTTGACGAGCTCGCCAGGCGCGGGCACCAGATCTTTCTTGGGTCGGAGCGACCGGTCTCAGCCCTTGGAGGTCAGTCGATTGTCGAGCGGCTGGCAGAGGCGCACAAAGGTGTGTCGCATGGAACCGTGCGCTGGCGGGAGCAAAGGACGCGGTTCCTCGCCACGAAAGTGCGCCTCGCGCTCGACTATCTGCGGTATCTCGAGCCGGCATATGCAGACGCATCTTCACTGCGGCAGCGTGCGGTGGTCCGGACGCCCGTGGGGCTGGTCTGGCTCGTCGAGCGTGGACCAGGCCGCCCGCCGGCGGTTCGTCGCCTGATCGCCCGTGCGCTGGATTCCATCGATCGTGCGCTGCCGCCCAGTCCGGACATCGAACGGTTTCTCGACGAGCAGCGGCCGGACGCCGTGATCATCACGCCGCTCATCGGCCTGGTCCCCTCATCGCAACTCGACCTGCTGCGGAGCGCCCAGGCTCGGGGAATTCCGACGGCCGTCTGCGTCTGGAGCTGGGACCACCTGTCGAGCAAGGCGATCATCCGCGACGCACCGGACCGGCTCTTCGTCTGGAACGATACCCAGAAGAACGAGGCGATGACGATGCACGGAATCGAGGCCGAGCGGATCATCGTCACCGGCGCGCAGAACTTCGATCGCTGGTTCGGTCGGCAACCGTCCCGTTCGCGAGCGGCGTTTGCCGGGGATGTGGGCCTGCCCGACGATCGTCCGTTCGTGTTGTGGGTGTGCTCGGCTCTCTTTCCAGGCAGCCCCTCCGAGGCTGAGTTCGTCATGCGGTGGGCCGCGCACCTGCGCGCGTCCGCCGATCCGCGGGTACGCGACGTGAACATCTTGATCCGTCCGCATCCCTCACGCGGCAAGGAGTGGGAGCAGGTGGACTGGCGTCGGCTCGGACGGGTGGCGTTTCGAGGTGGAAACCCAATCGATGCCGAGTCTCGAGCAGACTATTTCGACTCGCTCCACCACAGCGCAGCCGTGGTTGGCCTGAACACGAGCGCCTTCATCGAGGCCGGCATCGTCGGCCGGCCGGTCATGACGATTCTGCCGGAGGAGTTTCGCGCCAACCAGGAGGGCACCCTGCACTTCGGTTATCTGATGAACGTGGGCGGCGGGCTGCTGACCAGCGCGCGAACGCTGGAGGATCATGAGCGGCAGCTTGTCGAGATGCTGGCCGGACCGCCTGAGGCCGTGCTCGAGCGCCAGCGCCGCTTCGTCACGGCATTCGTGCGGCCACATGGCCTCGACGTCTCCGCAACGACGCTGATGGTGGAGGCTGTCGAGTCGCTCGGCGCGAGCGCGCCGGTGCGCCTGTCCCGTGGCGTTGGTGCGGGGGCCAGACTCGGGCTGCGCGCACTGCGCGCGATCGAGCGTGTGCCAGCCGGGCGTCGCCTGCTCCTCGACGAGCGGGAGGTGCGGGCAAAGAAGCGTCGTGCCGCCGAAGAGCACCGGGCCGTGAGCTGGGGTTGATCGATTCGATGAAGCTGCTCTTCTACGTGCGCCATTACGCCTACCTCCGGCTGTTCGAGTCGGCATTGACGGAGCTTGCCGAGCGTGGCCATCACGTGCACCTCGCCGCGGATCGTGAAGAGGCGATTGGCGGACAGGGAATGGTCGAGCGGCTGGCCGCGCGCTATCCCGGAATCACGATGGGACCGACGCCGGGCCGCGCGCCTGGCGCGTGGGACGACTTCGCGCACCGTCTGCGGCTCGGCATCGACCACCTCCGCTATCTCGAACCGCGGTACGACAGTACGCCGCACCTCGCCGCCCGCGCCCGCGCCCGCGCCCCACGGGTGGCCGTCAAGGCCGCGGAGATCCTGCGGCGGCCATGGCAGCGACGGCTGCTCGCATCGGTCCTGCTCGGATTCGAGCGCGGACTTCCACCGGCGCGCGACATCGAGGCGCATATCCGGAGGCAGGCGCCGGATCTCGTGCTGATCACGCCGCTCATCGCCCTCGGGTCCCCGCAGATGGATCATCTCGCCGCCGCCAAGCGGCTGGGCGTGAAGACGGTACTGCCGGTGGGAAGCTGGGACCACCTGTCGAGCAAGGCGCTCATTCGCAGCACGCCGGACCTGGTGCTCGTCTGGAATGAGATCCAGAAGCGTGAAGCCACCGAGATGCACGGCGTGGAGGCTGACCGTGTGGTCGTGACCGGCGCGCAGGTCTTCGATCAGTGGTTCAATCGGTCCCCATCGCGCGACCGGGACGCATTCTGCGCGCGGGTGGGTTTGCGGCCCGATAGGCCTTACGTGCTCTACCTCTGTTCGTCTCTGTTCCGCGGCACCGCGAACGAGGCGTTCTTCGTCGAACAGTGGGTAGGGGCCGTGCGCGCGAGCGCCGATCCTCGGCTGAAGGACATCGGCATCCTCATCAGGCCGCACCCGCAGCGGCTCAACGAGTGGAAGCACGTCCACCTCACGCACCGCAACCTCGTGTTCTGGGGCGATCTTCCCATCACCGGGGAGGCCAAGGATGACTACTTCGACTCGATGTACTACGCCTCGGCGGTCGTCGGGCTGAACACCAGCGCGTTCCTGGAAGCCGCGGTGGTCGGGAAGCCGGTGCTCACGGTCCTCGACCCCGAGATCTCGCGCGACAACCAGGAAGGCACGATTCACTTCCGGTATCTGCTCGAGGTCAACGGGGGCCTGCTGCGCGTGGCGCGCTCGCTCGACGAACATACGCAGCAGCTCGCCGACTCGCTCGTGGCGGATGGAGGCTCCGATCCGAAGGCCGCGCGCTTCGTCGAGGGATTCATCCGGCCGTTCGGCCGGGACGTGCCGGCCACTCCGCGTTTCGTCGATGCGCTCGAGCGGTTGGCGGCGGCGCCGGCGTCCAGCGCCCACGATGGCGGGGTCACGCGTTTCCTTTGGCGACTGCCTGCGTATCCCTTCGTCGGCATCCTTCGTCTGATGCTCGACACGCAGCCATGGCGCAAGCGTGTGCGGCGTGAGATCCGCAAGGCGCTGATGGACGGCCGTCGCCGGATCTTCGTCGCCTTGAAACACTTCGCGCAGACCCAGCTCGGCGAGAAGGAGCTGGCGCCGACCCCCGCGGCGCCCTCCTCGCCGCTGGCGCCGAAGCCTGGACGCCAGCGCGATCCCGCGAAGCGGTTCATCGGCTCGAATCTGCCGGAGGCGGAGGAGGCACGCGAGGCGGTCACGCTGCTCGGTCGCAGCGGCCGGCCCATCATCATCGGACCGTGGTTGTCGGAGACCGGCTTCGAGCTCCTGTACTGGATCCCGTTCGTGGCCTGGGCCAAGGCACACGGCAACTTCGATCCCGAGCAGCTCATCGTCATCTCGCGCGGTGGCGCGGCACCGTGGTACCGGCACATCACGTCGCAGTACGAGGACGTCTTCGCGTTCTACACGCCTGAAGAGTTCCGGCATGAGAACGAAGGACGAATCGCGGGTCAGAGAGGCCGGCTCAAACACGTCGAGGTGTCGCCGTTCGACCGGGAGATCATCCGTCGCGTCACGGACAAGCGCCAACTGAAGGATGCCCAGCTCCTGCACCCCTCGATGATGTACGAGCTGTTCGACCACTTCTGGTTCCAGCGCGTGCCGCTGCCGTTCGTGGAGGCCTTCACCAAATTCGCGCCGCTGCCCGCCGTCGATCTCGGACCACTTCGGCAGCAGTTGCCCGACCGCTACATCGCGGCAAAGTTCTATGGCAACGCCGCATTGCCGGAGTCACCAGAGAACCGGGCGTTCGTCGCGTCGTACCTCGAGGAGCTCACGCGCCACACCGACGTCGTGCTGCTGAACACCGGGCACCGGTTCGACGATCATGAGGACATGCCGCGGGCCGTCCGCGCGCGGCTCCATTCCGTCGAGCACCTGATGACACCCCAGAACAACCTGGACCTGCAGACGCGCATCATCAGCGGCGCACAGGCATTTGTCGGAACCTATGGCGGGTTCTCGTATCTCGCGCCCTTCTATGGCATCGACACGCTGGCGTTCTATTCGCATGTCACCGGTTTCCGGCACGACCATCTCGAGGTGGCCAAGCGTGTCTTCTCGTCGATGAGGCAGGGATCGTTCGTCGAGCTCGACATCCGCGCCCTGGACCTGCTGCGTCTCGGGCTCGGAGACGGCGAGTCGGTGCACAATGCTCGAGGCGCGATGCACAATGTCAAAGCCTGAAGACGCTCTCGCCGGCCTGGGCCATGGCCGTTGCCTCGTGATCGGCGAGGTGGCGCTGACGCACGACGGCAGCGTCAACCTCGCGCACGCCTTCGTGGATGCCATCGCGGGAGCCGGCGCTGACGCCGTGAAGTTCCAGACGCATATCGCCGCTGCCGAGAGCACTCCCTCGGAGCCGTTCCGCGTTCACTTCAGCCGGCAGGACGAGACGCGCTACGACTACTGGAAGCGGATGGAGTTCACCGAGGACGAGTGGCGTGGCCTTGCGGCGCATGCGCGCGACCGCCAGATCCTCTTCCTGTCATCCGCCTTTTCGATCGAGGCCGTGGACATGCTGGAACGCATCGGCATGCCGCTCTGGAAAGTCGGCTCGGGAGAGACATCCAACGCCATGCTGATCGATCGCATGGCCGCCACCGGTGCACCGGTCCTGCTGTCGAGTGGCATGAGTGCCATCGCCGAGGTGGACGCGGCCGTGGCGCGCGTGAGGTCGCATGGCGCCGGGGTCGGCCTGTTTCAGTGCACCACGGCGTACCCCTGCCCGCCGGAGAAGGTCGGGCTCAACATGATTCCGTTCTACCGGGAACGCTACGGCTGCTGGGTCGGTCTCTCCGATCACTCGGCGACCATCTACCCGGGGCTCGCCGGCGCCGCGCTCGGTATGGACATGCTCGAGGTGCACGTCGCGCTCTCGCGCGAGATGTTCGGGCCGGACGTTCCCGCGTCAGTGACCACCACCGAGCTGCGCAACCTCGTGGACGGGATCCGCTTCATCGAGATCATGCGCGCGCATCCGGTGGACAAGGACGCGCTCGCGGTCGAGGCCGCGCCGCTGCGGAACATCTTCACGCGCAGCATCGTGGCCGGGCACGACCTGGCCGCCGGCACGGTGTTGACGCGTGAGCATCTCCTGATCAAGAAACCCGGCACGGGCCTCCCGCCTGGACGCCTCGACGAGATTGTGGGCCGTCGCCTGCGCCGTGCAGTCGTGGCCGACCAGCTCCTGGCCGCCGAAGACATCGAAGGCTTCATCCCTACTACTGAATGACACCACGGAAAATCTGCGTCGTCGTCACAGCCCGCCCAAGCTACTCACGCATTCGCACGGCGCTTCAGGCGATTCAAGCCCATGCCAATCTCGAGCTGCAGCTCGTCGTGGCCGCCTCGGCGCTCCTCGATCGCTACGGCAACGCCATCCAGGCGATTGAGCGGGACGGGTTTCCAATCGCCGCCCGTGTGTACATGGTGCTCGAGGGTGAGAACCTCGTCACGTCAGCCAAGTCCACCGGCCTCGGACTTGTCGAGCTGGCCACGGTCTTCGACAACCTGAAGCCCGATGCCGTGGTGACCATCGCGGATCGGTACGAAACGCTGGCCAACGCCGTCGCCGCGGCATACATGAACATCCCGGTCGTACACGTGCAGGGCGGAGAGGTCACCGGCTCGATCGACGAGAAGGTTCGGCACGCCGTCACCAAGCTCTCGAACCTGCACCTGGTGTCCACGCAGATGGCGGCCGAGCGCGTTCGAAGACTTGGGGAAGAACCGGGAAGCGTCGTCGTGACCGGCTGTCCGTCGATTGACATCGCCGCCGAGGTCGGGGCTCGCCCCGGGCTCGATTTCGATCCCTTCGAGAAATACGGCGGAGTGGGGCCCAAGGCCGACCTCTCGAACGGCTACCTCGTCGTGATGCAGCATCCGGTAACGACGGAGTACGAGGCGGCTCGTGCGCAGGTCGATGAGACGCTCTATGCGGTGAAGGACGCGGGGGTGCCGGTGCTCTGGTTCTGGCCCAACGCCGACGCCGGCTCGGACGGGACCTCGAAGGGTATCCGGGTGTTTCGAGAGAAGGAGGATCCGGGCGGATTTCACCTGTTCCGGAACATGTATCCCGAGGACTTCCTGCGACTCCTCTGTGGCGCCACGGCGATCGTCGGCAATTCCAGCGTCGCGATTCGCGAGTGTTCCTACTTGGGCGTGCCCGCCGTCAACGTGGGCTCCCGGCAACAGGGCCGTGAGCGCGGCAAGAACGTGATCGACGTGGGCCACGATCGCCGGGAGATTGCTCAGGCGATCCGCGCCCATATGGAGCGCGGCAAGGCGCCGCGCGATCTGCTGTACGGTGACGGCAAGGCGGGCGCTCGCATCGCCGAGGTGCTCGCGACGGCCCCGCTGACTGTCGAGAAGCGGTTGACCTATTGATGTCCCACGCCAATTCTCCAGGTCGCCGGGAACGCATCGCCAACCTCGGCTACGACTACCTCGCGCAGCCCAGGGAAGCGGTGGCCAGGTGCAACCTGTGCGGCGAGAGTGAGTTTGTGGTGCTGACGCACCGCGATCGGTACGGCTACCCCGCCGAAGCCCATGCGTGCCGGCACTGCGGGCTCGTATTCCTGAATCCCCGCATGACGGCCGAGGCGTACGGACGCTTTTACGATGGTGTCTATCGCCCGCTCGTCAGCGCGTTCCATGGCCGCCAGATCGACGCGCACACGATTCAGGGCGAGCAGCGCGAGTACGCGGTCGAGCGTGCCGGGTTCCTGCGGCCGTTTCTCTCGCGTGAAGACCTCCACTCGATGCTCGACATCGGCGGGTCCACCGGTGTCGTCGCGCACCACTTTGCCAGGGAGTTCGCCCTCGAAGGCACGCTCATCGATCCGGCGCCGCTCGAGGTGGCGCAGGCCAGGAGTCTTGGTCTCGAGACGATCACGGGGCTCGTCGAGGAACACGACTTCGGCCGCCGCCGCTTCGACGTCGTGATCATCTGCCAGACCGTCGATCATCTGCTGGACGTTGCCGGGACGCTCGCGCGCGTGCGGCAGCTGCTCTCCGACGACGGCGTCCTGTTCGTGGACATCGTGGACTTCCGCGCGGCCTACCTGCGCAACTGGTCGGTGGAGGATGCGGTCAAAATCGACCATCCCTACTACCTCACGGAGCCGACGATGGCCGCGTATCTGCGTGGGTCCGGCTTCGAGATCATGCGGGCCGACTACGCCGCGGATCATCTCCATGTCAGTTATGCCTGCAGGCCAGCGGCCGATCCGAGCGAGGCGCGGCCGGACCCGGCATCCGTTGAACGGTTGCTGAGCGAAGTGCGGTTCGTGCAGAACACGCAGCGATGATGTTGTTGAAACTGGACACCGAGGCACCGGCGTAGATGGCGCTGGTCCTCGGAATCGTGCCGGCGCGTGGTGGTTCCAAGGGAGTGCCGGGCAAGAACCTCCGGCCGCTCGCCGGCCACTCGCTCGTTGACTACACGGCCCGCGCCGCTCGCGGGTCCGGCGTCATCGATCGGCTCATCCTGTCAACCGATTCCAAGGAGATCGCGGAAGCGGGCCGCCGCGCTGGCATCGAGGTACCGTTTCTGAGACCGGCCATATTGGCCGCCGACGATTCGCCGATGCTACCCGTGGTGCAACATGCGCTCGACGCGCTTGCGGCATGCGGGTGGGTGGCCGATATCGTCGTGCTGCTGCAGCCGACGTCGCCGCTGCGGCAGCCAGGGCATGTTCGCGACGCGGTCGCGATGCTCAGGGAGACGGAGGCCGATTCGGTTGTGACGGTCGTCGAGGTGCCGAGGCATCTGTCGCCCGATTACGTCATGCGTATCGACCAGGGGCGGCTGGCGCCGTTTCTGCCGGAAGGCGCGCGGGTGACGCGCCGGCAGGACGTCCGTCCGGCATACGCGCGCGAAGGCACTGTCTATGCGTGCTGGAGTCGGACGATCGAGCGCTTCGGCAACATTTACGGTGAGGACTGCCGTCCGCTCCTGATCGACCCTCGCGAGTCGCTGAGCATCGATTCCCCTGAGGACTGGGACACCGCGGAGCGCCGTCTGGCGGAACAAGGCAGCCTTGGCGCTTCGTGAACGCCGTGGCCTTCGTGGTGTCACTCCCCGCCCTGTTCGTCTTGCCGCCAGCCGGTGGCTCGCGCACCGAGCGAGCGCGCGTCTGGAGCGGGATCTGGCCGCGATGGTGGCGCGTGGCGGGCCAATCGTCGCCGGGCCCTGGCTTGGCGAGGTCGGCTTCGAGCTGCTCTATTGGGTGCCGTTCCTGGCATGGTTTGCCGAGCGTTTCGCCGTTCGGCCTGAGCGGATCCTGGTGCTCTCGCGCGGTGGCACAGGCTCCTGGTACGGGGCATTTGCGGGAAGCTATGCCGACGTCTTCGACCAGGTGACGCCGGCCGTGTTTCGCGATCGGCACGACACGCGCGTTCTGCAGCTCGGCGAACAGAAGCAGACGCAGGTGACCGAGTTCGACCGCGAGCTCGTGGCTACCGCGGTGGCACGTTCAGGTATCGGAAACTGGTCGCTCCTGCACCCGTCGCGCATGTACGAACTCCTGAACCCGTTCTGGTGGGGACATCTGCCGAGCACCTGGGTACACCGCCACGCGCGCTACCGCAGGTTGCTCCCACCCGAAGCGGAGACTGGTGATGTTCCGCTTCCCGCAATATGCGGACGGGGTGCCACGCGGGGAGAGGCCGGGAGGTATGTCGCCGTGAAGTTCTACTTCAACGACTGTTTCCCCGCGTCGGACGTGAACCGCGAATTCGTCGGTTCGACGTTGCGTACACTGACGGCACGGGGGCCGGTGGTGGCGCTCTCGACCGGCCTCGACATCGACGACCACGATGGCGCCCGTGTGGATGAATTCGGCGTGCATCACCTGCAGGAAGGGCTCAGCCCCGCGAGGAACCTCGCCGTGCAGAGCGCCGTGGTCGCTGGAGCGAGCGCGTTCGTGGGCACCTATGGCGGCTTCTCGTATCTCGCTCCGTTCCATGGCGTGTCTTCTCGTGCCTACTACAGCAACCCCGCCGGCTTTTCCCAGAAGCACCTGCAGGTCGCGCGCGAGGCCTTCGCGCTGGCCGGGGCCGCGAACCTTCTCGATGTACGCGATGCCGCGGCGGGCGTCGAGCCTTGAGCCTCTTGGGCCTTGCGCCTTGGGCAGTGGCTGATGCTGGATAGCCTCGACGCGCGTGCGCGGACGGCGAAGCGGACGGTCTTTGCCGAGACGAAGCGTGGCTGGAAGTTGACGGGCGAAACGTTCCGCAACGCCGCGATCGCCGCGGTCAACCTGACGGCCAAGCAGTGGCGCCGCGCAGGGCGGATCGGGCCCTACCTGAATCATCGCGTGCGAAAGTTCGAAGACGCGAGGAAGCGGTTCGACACGCATCGCGCCGAGTGGGCCGTCGAGCGGGAGGTGGCCAGCTTAGCCACCGGTTCCCATCCGCTCATCGTGGGCCCATGGCTCTCCGAGGTTGGGTACGAGGCGCTCTACTGGGTGCCCTTCGTGCGGTGGGTTCAGGCGACGTATCACGTCAATCCCGATCGGTTGATCGTGGTGACGCGGGGCGGCGCCGCGTGCTGGTACCGTGACATCACGCCGCACGCGGTGGAGCTGTTCGATCTGATGTCGCCGGCTGAATACGCCGGGAGAAACGCCGCGCGGGGCGAGGCTGGTGGCGGCACGCTGAAGCAGTGGAGCGTGTCGCCGATGGACGAGGAGATCCTGGCAGAGGTCCGGCGGCGGACGGGGAAACCGGACGCCAAGGCCTTCCATCCGTCGCTGATGTATCGGCTGTTCCAGCAGTTCATGCTTGGGCACCGGCCGCCTTCGTTCCTGCAGCGCAGGACGCGGTATCGCCGGATCGAGGCGCCGCCGGTCGCACTGCCGGCGTTGCCGGACGCGTATGTCGCCGTGAAGTTCTACACCGCCGCGGCGCTCCCGCCGACGCCTGCCATGCGGCGCACGCTCCAGTCGATGGTGCTCGCGCTCGCGCGGCAGCGGCCCGTTGTCATGCTGGATACCGGCCTCGCACTGGACGATCATGAGGACTACACATTCGAGGCGGCCGCGTGCATTCACAGCGTGCGCGAGGCATTGAGGCCGGAGGACAATCTCGCGGTGCAGACCGCGATCATCGGCCGCGCCAGCGCGTTTGTCGGCACCTGCGGCAGCCTCGCGTGGCTGGCGCCGATGCTTGGGGTGGACACGACGGCCGTGTTCACCGACCCGCGCTTTCTCCACGGCCACCTGCAGGTGGCGCGGCAGGTGTACCAGACGCTGGGGGCCGGCCGCTTCTCGCCGCTCGACATCGCCGCCATCGACGAACTCGGGCTGAGCGTCGCCGGCAGGTCGTCGGAATCTTGACCACAAGAATCGCGCGGGGCTCAGCCTCGTTCGTCGTGTCGTGGTTCACAAGGAGCACATGAGCATTCGTGACGTACTCGTGACCGGCGGGGCCGGCTATATCGGATCACACCTGGTGGACGCGCTCGTCGGCCGCGGCTACCGCGTGACCGTGCTCGACAACCTCGAGCCGCAGGTACACCGGTCGGGCGTGTGGCCGTCCTATGCGAACCCGAAGGCGACCTACGTCAAGGGGGACGTGCGCGACCGCGCCGTCTTCGAGCCGCTCGTGCTCGCATCGCAGGCGGTGGTGCACTTCGGCGCGGCGGTGAGCGTCGGCCAGAGCATGTACCAGATCGATCGCTACGTGGACGTCAACACGCGCGGTACGGCTCTGCTGCTCGACATCCTGGTCAACACGAAGCACAAGGTCGAGAAGGTCATTGTCGCGTCCTCGATCGGCGTGTACGGGGAGGGGGCGTATGTCTGCGCCACGCACGGCCTTGTCGCGCCCAGGATCCGTGCTGAGGGGCAGCTCGCGGCCCGTGACTGGGAGCAGCGCTGCCCGCAGTGCCACGAGCACGTGGCGTCAGTACCGACGCCCGAGGAGAAGGCGCTCTACCGCGACAACATCTACTCGATGACCAAGTACCACCAGGAAGAAATGGTGCTGCTCATCGGGAAGACCTACGGCATCCCCGCGGTGGCGCCCCGATTCTTCAACGTCTACGGACCGCGCCAAAGCCTGAGCAATCCGTATGCGGGTGTCGCGGCGATCTGGCTGAGCCGCCTCATGAACGGGAAGCCGCCGGTCGTCTTCGAGGATGGCGGGCAACTGCGCGACTTCGTCTCCATCCACGACGTGGTTGACTGCCTCGTGCTGATGCTCGAGAAGTCAGGTGCCGACTACCTGCCCGTGAACGTCGGGTCGGGCGAGACGATCACCATCCTCGACATCGCGCGTTTGCTCCAGCGGTTGCTGGGCTCGTCGATCGAGGCGCAGGTCACCGAGACTGGCCGGAAGTTCGACATCCGGCACAACACCGCCGACATCTCCCGAGCGCGCGAGACGCTCGGGTATGCGCCCAGAGTCACGCTCGATCAGGGCTTTGCCGAGCTGATCGAGTGGGCGAAGACCACGCCGGACGTCGCCGTCGACTTCTTCGACCGGGCGTTGAAAGAGCTGCAGGAGAAGGGGCTGCTGGTGCAGTGATCCTGTCGTTCGACGAGCTCGTGCCGCTTCGTCAGCAGGTGGCGATGGTGGACGGCGCGTTCGACCCGCTGCACCGCGGCCACATCGAGTACTTCCGGGCGGCGAGCGAGCTGGGTGCGCCGGTGCTGTGCAACGTCGCCTCCGACAGATACGTGAGCACCAAGCATCGGCCGATGCTCGCCGAGGATCACCGCGCGGCGATTGTTGACGCCATCCGCTACATCAGCTACACGTACATCTACCAGATCGACACCGAGACGGTGCTTCGCCAGTTGCGCCCGAAATACTACGTCAAGGGGAGCGACTGGAAGGGCCGCCTCCCGGCGGAGCAGATCGCGATCTGCGCGGAGCATCACATCGAGATCGTGTATCTCGACACCGTGCTGGACTCGTCCAGCCGCATCCTGAAGTCGTATTTCGAGCAGCCAATCCAACGATGACCATTACCGAGTTCGAACAGCGCGTGCTGGGGCAGCAGCCGACCGGCGCCGCACACTACGACGCCGAGTACTTCACCGGCGAATGGCGGGACGCCGGCAACAACTACAGTCTCGACACGCGCAGGAAGATTGAAGATCGCAATCCCGCACTCATCAAGGAGGTCTTTCAGCCGAGGCGTGTGCTGGACCTCGGCTGCGGACCCGGCGCGCTCATGCACCTGCTGTGGGAGCTGGGTGTGGACGTCGAAGGGATCGACTTCGCGGAGAGCAGCAAGCGGCTGGCGACCCCCGAGGTGCGCGACCGCATCACCGTCGGCTCGGTGGACGATCCGTCGCTCTTGCCCGCTCATGCCTTCGACCTCGTCATCTCGCGCGAGGTGCTGGAGCATCTCACCGTGCTCCAGGTGAAGCAGGCAGTGGCGAACATGGCGCGCATGACGTCGAGGTTCATCTACGTCACGACGCGCTTTCACCCGAATCCGCAGAACCTGCTCGACTTCAATCAGCAGGACGATCTCGACCCCACCCATATCACGCTTCTCAACAAAGACTTGCTGCGCTTGATGTTCCTGCTCGAGGGATGCCGGTCGAGGCCGGACCTCGAGGCGAAGATGGACTGGGGCGGCAAGGGGCGCGTGCTGGTGCTCGAGAAGGTGCCGGCGTAGCGCATGCCGATCGCCCCAAGCGTGCGCCTCGGTCGAAACGTCGCGATTCATCATCCCGACCTCGTCAACCTGTACGGCTGCGTCGTCGGTGACGACACGAAGATCGGCGCGTTCGTGGAGATTCAGAAGAACGCGACGATTGGGCGGCTCTGCAAGATCTCCTCGCATACCTTCGTGTGCGAGGGCGTCAGCATCGAGGACGAGGTGTTCGTGGGCCATGGCGTGATGTTCATCAACGACCGCCTGCCGCGCGCGACGGCGAATGCGGGCCTTCAGACCGAGGCCGACTGGACGGTGGTGCCGACGCGTGTGAAGCGGGGAGCGTCCATCGGCAGCGGGGCGGTGATCATGTGCGGCGTGACCATCGGCGAGCGTGCGCTGGTGGGCGCCGGGGCGGTCGTCACGCACGACGTGCCTCCTGATGCGGTCGTCGCCGGTGTACCGGCACGCGTGATGGCACGGGAGGCGTCGCGATGATCACCGTCGGGGTCATCGGGTACGGATACTGGGGACCCAACCTGGTACGCAACTTCGCCGAGGCGCCAGGGGCGCGTGTCGGCTTCGTGACGGATCTGCGGGCGGAGCGGCTCTCGCAGGTCTCTGCGCGCTATCCGTCCGTCAAGGTGTCCACCGACCACCGCGACCTGCTGGCGGACCCGGGCATCGACGCGGTGGCGATCGCGACACCGGTCTCCACGCATTTCGAACTCGGGATGGCGGCGCTGCGGGCGGGGAAGCACCTCCTGATCGAGAAGCCCATGGCGTCGAGCTCGGCGCAGGCGCGGGCGCTCATCGACGAGGCCGGCCGCCGCCGCCTCGTGCTGATGGTCGATCACACCTTCGTGTACACCAGCGCCGTCGGCAAGATGCGGGAGCTCACGCAGAGCGGGGAACTGGGCGACATCTACTACTACGACTCGGTTCGGATCAACCTGGGACTCTTTCAGCACGACGTCAACGTCCTGTGGGACCTGGCCGTGCACGACCTGTCCATCATGGACTTCGTGCTGATGCGGGAGCCCCTCTCGGTGTCCGCCACGGGACTTGCGCACGTGGCGGGCAAGCCCGAGAACATCGCCTACATGACGATGTTCTTCGACGGCGCGCTGATCGCGCACGTGCACGCCAACTGGCTCGCTCCGGTCAAGGTGCGGCGTACGCTGCTTGGCGGCAGCCGCCGTATGATCGTGTTCGACGATCTCGAGGCGAGCGAAAAGATCAAGGTCTACGACCGGGGGATCTCGCTCAACCCCAGTCCGGAGAGCGTGTACCAGATGCTGGTGGGCTACCGGGCTGGCGACATGTGGGCGCCGCACCTTCCGCTCGGCGAAGCGTTGCAGGTGGAGGCCCGGCACTTCGTCGAGTGCATCGACCAGGGTGTCGCGCCGCGCACGGATGGGCACGCCGGGCTTCGCGTCGTGCGGCTGCTCGAAGCGGCCTCGCAGTCCATGGCGCAGCAGGGGCGTCCGGTGTCGATCGCGCGCTCACTCGTCTAGCAGGGGCGCCCGCCGCCTTCGTGTCCATCATGATTCCATACGCAGATCTCCAGGCGCAGTACCGCGGTCTCAAACCCGAGATTGATGACGCCGTGCTCCGCGTGCTCGACAGCGCCCAGTTCATCCTGGGTCCCGAAGTCAGCGCCTTCGAGCGCGAGTTTGCCGACTACTGCGGGGCGGCGGAGGCGATCGCGGTCAATACCGGGACGAGCGCGCTGCACCTGTCGCTGCTGGCGGCGGGCATCGGTGCCGGCGACGAGGTCATTACGGTTCCGTTCACCTTCGTCGCGACCGCGGCGGCGATCGTGTACGCCGGCGCCCGCCCGGTCTTTGTCGACATCGACCCGGTGACGTTCACCATGGATCCGGCACGAATCGAGGCGGCAATCTCGGGCAGGACAAAGGCGATCATGCCGGTCCATCTCTACGGGCAGGCCGCCGACATGGAACCGATCCTCGAGATCGCACGGCGGCGGAATCTGCGGGTGATCGAGGATGCGGCGCAGGCGCACGGTGCGGAGTACCGCGGGCGGCGCTGTGGATCGATTGGCGACATTGCCGGATTCAGTTTCTACCCGGGCAAGAACCTCGGGGCGTACGGCGAAGGCGGAGCGGTCGTGACGAACGATCGGGACTTGGCGCGAACAGTACGCGTGTTGCGGAACTGGGGCGAGGAGAAGCGGTACGAGCACCGGTTGAAGGGCTATAACTACCGCATGGACGGAATCCAGGGCGCCATCCTGCGCGTGAAACTCCGCCACCTCGAGGCGTGGACCCAGGCGCGGCAGACCCGCGCGGCCCTGTACGATCGCCTGCTCGAGGGCGCTGACGTGACGCGGCCGTTGAGCCGGCCTTGGAACCGCCACGTCTATCACGTCTACGCGATTCGGACGACCGGGCGGGCGCGGATCCAGGAGGCGCTGACCGCGCATGGCATCCAGTACGGTGTCCATTACCCGATTCCGCTGCACCTGCAGGAAGCGCATCGCGACCTCGGCTACGCCGCCGGTGATTTTCCCGTGGCCGAGGCCGCCGCGCGAGCGGTGCTCTCGCTGCCAATTTTTCCTGAGATGACCGATGCACAGGTCGAGACGGTCTCGGCCGTGGTTCGTACGTCCGCTGGATGCGGACAACCGCCCACCGAATGAGCGATCCCTTGGACGGCGAGCGGACGGTCAAGGCCGTGCACGGCGCGCGCCCGGTATCGGCGGACCCGGAATCGGATATCGCCTTGGCTGAAGAGCTGCGTGCGGCCCACTCCCGCGAGGAGCTTCTGGAGCTGGCGACCGAGCACGCCTATCGCGATAGCGCGCACGATGCCAGGATGCGTCGCGCTGTCTGGCGCGCGCTGGCGCGCCGCTTCGGCCACGGCGTGACCATCGGCCGCGCCGCGCTGATGAAGCACCCCGAGACCTTCGAGATTGGAGACGGTGTCTTCGTCGGCGAGCAGGCCTTCATTCAGGGGCGGTTCGACGGGCGGTGTGTCATCGGCAGCCACGTCTGGATCGGGCCGCAGAGCTATTTCGACGCGCGTGACCTCGTGATCGGAGACCACGTAGGGTGGGGGCCGGGTGCCAAGGTGCTCGGCTCGACGCACACGGCGCTGCCGACGGAGGTGCCCATCATGCGGACGGACCTGACGATCAAGCCGGTGCGCGTGGACGAGTGGGCCGACATCGGGGTCAACGCCGTCATCATGCCCGGAGTCACGATCGGCCGTGGCGCGATTGTCGGCGCCGGTGCGGTGGTGGTTCATGACGTCGAACCGTTCTCGATAGTGGCCGGTGTGCCGGCGAGATTCCTGAAGTGGCGGCCGGGCCACGGACCCGTGGTGGAAGGCACCTAGTGTTCTCGTGGGGCTGACGCTCGCCGGGCGGAACGTATCGCGCGTGGCGTGGAACCAGTCCGCCCGGTTCCTACGCCGCGTGGCCCAGTACATGCGGAGGGGCGTCAAGCACGCGCGGGAAACGTCGAAGGACGTGAAGGCGCAGGTGCATGCCGCGGCCGAGGTCTCTCGAGACGCGGGGCTGACGGCCTATGCCGGAGGTGTTCGATCGTCGCGGTATTGGTCGCGCGTACGGGAGCAGACGTTTCCGAGGCTGGTCAGGGACGCGTCCATCCGTCGAGAGCTTCGCGCGGTTGCGCGTGGCACCGAGCCGATTGTCGTCGGGCCCTGGCTCTCCGAGGTCGGGTACGAGGCGCTTTACTGGGTGCCGTTCCTGCGCTGGTTCGTTCATCACTACCGTGTCGATCCCGCCCGCATGGTCGTGGTGTCGCGCGGCGGGGTTGGATCCTGGTACGCCGACGTCGCCGGCGGGTACGTCGAGTTGCTCGATCTGTTCACGCCCGAGGAATTCGTCCGCCGCAACGCCGAGCGCCAGGCGCGCGGCGATCAGAAGCAGACCGATCTGAGCGCGTTCGACGAGGAAATCCTGGAGCGCGTGCGCGCCCGTCCAGGAATGCGCCGGGCAACGGTCTGCCATCCCCGCTTCATGTTCCGTCTGCTCAGGCAGTTCTGGCTGGGGAACGAGTCGCTGCAGTACGCGCTCGAGTACCTCGTGTACCGGCGAGTCGCCGCGCCCGTCGACGTCCCGCTTCCGTCGCTGCCTTCACGATACGCGGCCGTCAAGTTCTACAGCGGCCGGGCGTTGCCGGACATCGACGCCAATCGTCAAGCCGTGCGGGCGATCGTGGATCGCATCGGCGCGGACATGCCGATCGTGCTCCTGGACACCGGTCTCTCGCTCGATGAGCACGCGGACATGACGATGAGTGGCGCGAATATCACGACGCTCGCGGCGTATCTCACCCCCCAGAACAATCTGGCCGTGCAGACCGAGGTGATCCGTCGCGCGGCGCTCTTCATCGGCACCTGCGGCAGCGTGGCGTGGTTGGCGCCGATGCTCGGCACGGAAACGCTGGCGGTATTCGCGGACGACTATCTTCTGACCCCACATCTCTACGCCGCGCGACACGCCTATCGCGTCATGGACGCCGCGGCGTTCGTGCCGCTGGATCTCAGGGCGGCCGGCATCCTCTCTGCCGCGCGCGCGGGCGTGCCCACCACATGAGTCGGCCGCATCGCACCGTCGTGGTCACTGGCGGAGCGGGGTTCATCGGCTCCGAGGTCGTGCGCCAGCTTGTCGGGAGCGGCGCGCAGGTGACGGTCGTCGACAATCTGACGAATGGCAAGCGGGAGAACCTGGCCGATCTCCCCGCGAGCCGGGTGACGCTCGTCGAGGCCGACATCCGTGACATCGACGTGTTGACGCCGCATCTCCAGGAGGCCGCGGTCGTCTATCACCTGGCGTGCCTGGGCGTCCGCCACTCCGTGCACTCGCCGATCGAGAACCACGAGGTGAACGCCGCGGGGACGCTCGGCCTGCTGCATGCCTGCCGTTCGCACGGGGTGCCGCGCTTTGTCTACGTGTCGAGCTCGGAGGTCTATGGCACCGCGCGTTGGGCGCCCATGACAGAGGAGCATCCCACGTACCCCTGCACGGTCTACGGCGCCTCGAAGCTGGCTGGAGAGTGTTATGCGAGGGCCTTCCATCAGACGTACGGGTACTCCACGGTCATGGTGAGGCCATTCAACAGCTACGGTCCGCGCTCCCATCACGAAGGCGACAGCGGGGAAGTGATTCCGAAGTTTCTGCTGCGCTGCCTGGCTGGGCGGCCGCTGGTCATATTCGGCGACGGAACCCAGACGCGCGACTTCACCTACGTCTCGGATTCGGCGCGCGGCATCATTCTCGCCGGGACCGCCGACGCCGCCATCGGCCGCACGATCAATCTCGGCAGCGGCGGCGAGGTCACGATCAACGACCTGGCGGCGACCGTTGCGCAGGTGGCCGGCCGCCCGGATGCGCGGATTGAGCGCGATGCCGAGAGGCCCGGTGACGTACGACGCCTCTGCGCCGACGGCTCCCAGGCACGGGCGGTGCTCGGCTACGAGGCGCGCGTGCCGCTCCGAGTCGGGTTGACAGAGCTGCTGAAGTGGTACCGCGGGCAGAACGTGTCCCCCGAAACCCTGCTGGAGCATGAGGTGGTTCGCAACTGGGACATCACCGTGGCATGACGGGCCGCCGGGTGACGGCGGTGCTCGTCATCGTGGTCCTGGCGGCGGTCGCCGCGCTCTTCCGCTTCCTGTCTCTCCAGGGATTTTCCAACGACCACTTCCTGCACCTCGTGGCGGCCCAGCAGATCGTGCTGGGTGAGTGGCCGACGAAGGACTTCGCCGATCCAGGTATGCCGCTGATGTATGGCGCCTCGGCGGCGGCTCAGGCGCTCCTCGGACGCACGCTGTTGTCGGAGGGCGTGCTGGTGGCGGTGGCTTTCGGCGCGGCGGCGGCGCTGACTGCCGTCACTGTCCTGCAGCTCACATCATCCCTTACGCTCGCCGTTGCCGCGACTCTGTTCGAGGTTGCGATTTTTCCAAGAAGCTACGGCTATCCGAAGCTGCTGCTCTACGCCGCGGGGTTCGCGGTGTACGGCTGGTACCTGGCCAGGCCGGACGGTCGCCGGTTGGCGGCGATGGCCGGCTTCGCCGCGGTGGCGTTCCTCTTTCGGCACGACCACGGCGTCTATCTCGGTGGCGGGGCGTGCCTTGCCGCCCTCCTTGCGCCCGACACCGGCCTCTGGCGAGCGCGAGTCCATCGCGCCGCGATCTGTGCCGGAACGTTTGGCCTCTTCCTGCTGCCCTATCTTCTCTATGTTCAGGCCTATGAAGGCCTCGGCGCGTACCTGGGCACCGGCATCGCGTTCAGTACGCGCGAGGCAGAGCGTCAAGGGCGGGTGTGGCCGAGCCCGTTCAGTGCGACGGAGCCCACGCAGGTCGTGCTCCTCTACCTCTTTCACCTGCTGCCACTCGCCGCGGCCGCGACGGTGGTGGCGAACTGCCGCGACCAGGCGGCCCGCATTCTCCCGATCGCCGCCGTGGGGGTTCTCGTGAACCTCAGCTTCATCCGCGATCCTTTGACCACGCGTCTTCCCGACGCGGTGGTGCCGGCGGTCGTGCTCGGCGCCTGGCTCGCGGCGCGCGCATGGTCCGCGCCGCGGTTTCGTGCGATATGGATCCCCGCCACCGCGGTGGTCGCGCTCATCGCCGTCTCGTCGGTCGTCGTGGTTGGCAATACGCCCGGCGAGCTCGATCGCATGGGCTTGAGCGGGCGTTGGGACGAGCTTCCGCGGCTGGTTGGAGAGCGCGCGTCGGAGCTTCGCGAACGGTTCTCGGCGCGTCAGATGCCGACGCGAACGGTCGAAGCGCTCCAGCCGTTCTTTGCCTATCTCGATCGGTGCACGATGCCGACCGACCGGCTTCTCGTGACAGGGTTCTTTCCAGAAGTGCCGTACTACGCGCGGCGGCCGTTTGCCGGTGGCCAGAGCACGTTCCTGGAAGGCTACTTCGGGTCCGAACAGAATCAGCGGCAGGTTCTCGATCGCCTGGATCGGCAGGTCGTGCCGTTTGTCTTCGTTCCAAGTGACGGGGGGTTCGAAGAGCTCGCACGGGGGTTTCCACTGGTGTCGGGTTACGTGAAGAGCCGCTTCCGCGAATTGACCGTCGTGCCGATTGACGAAGAGCGCCACATGACCATCGAGGTGAACCGCACGCTCGGTGCACGCGGGATCGACCCCGAAACCGGATGGCCGTGCTTCAGCGAGAGAGGTCGATAACTGTCGGGAATCATGGGCGGCAGCGTCGGCGACGCCGTGGCACGGAGGTGGCGAACCGCGGCCCATGGCTTCGCGCTTCTGGCCGGTGGCTTGCTCGCCGTATTCCTGCTGGGGATACCCGTCCAGCTAAGCGACTCGCTGGCCAATCTCCTTCCGTTCCCGGATGCCTCACTCGCCGAGATCGTGCGGCGCGGGTTCCAGCCAGGCCCGTACCTGCGACCGTTCCTGACCGGCCTGCTCAAGCTGGTGTTCGATCTCTCCGGCGGTCATTACTTTGCGTGGTTCCGCGGGTTTCAGGCAATCCAGGTCGTGGCGCTGCTCGTGCTCGTGGTGAGGATTCTCGGTCCCCGTACGCTGTGGGGCGCCTCGCTCGTACCGCTTGCGCTTGCGGCACTGCTCGGAATGCACACATTTGCCGGAACCGTACGCGAGGCGTTTCCCATCAACACCTTCCTGACGATTCTCCTGTGCTGCGCCGGCGCTGCCTCGTTGTCGGAGAGCCGTTCCCGGCCTGTCGTGGACCTCGCCGCGGTGCTCCTCTTGATCTTCGCGATGTTGACGGTCGAGACGGGGTTGCTCGTCTGGGTCGTCTTCGTAGTGGCGTGGCTCATCGGCGCGCGAGGCGTGTCGCGTCGCGGCATGGTGGCGTTGACTGTCTGCCTGGCGGGCTATTTTGTATTCCGCTTCGTGATTCTCGGCGGCGCGACTCCTGGATTGTCCGAGCGTGACTCCGGCTTCGGACTCTCCACGTACGGAGGCGACGATCTCGCCCGGATGTTCGGGAACAACCCGATGCTCTTCTACGCCTACAACGTGACGAGTGCCATGGCGACGGTGCTCTTCGCCGAGCCGCGCGGCGGGGTCTGGGCCGCGGTTCGCGATGCGTTGTCCGGTGATCTGCGTTGGTGGCAGATCATCAACGTCCTCACCTCCGTTTTGACCACGTCTCTCATCGCCCGACACGTCGTGAGCCGGTGGCGTCACTGGCGGCAAGGCCTCGTCGATGACGATGACCGTCTCGTGCTGCTGTTCCTCGCCCTCTTGCCCGCCAACGCGCTCTTCGCCTACGCCTATGCGAAGGACGTGATCATGAGCCCGGCCGGGCTCTTTTACGCGCTGGCGGCGTACGCGGCCGTCAAGAGCGCGGCCGAATCTGCGGCGGGGAAAGTCACCCTGAGGAGCATCTCGGTCGTCGTGTGCCTGGCGCTGGTCGCCTGTGGATGGAGCGTCCGCTTCGTGGGCCTTCACTACAACCTGCGTCAACGTGCCGCGTCGGTCCGAGACGAGTGGGCCTACTTCTCCGACTGGCAGCGCGAGCAAGGCCCGTCGGAGATGCTCGTGACTCCCACGCATCGGCGGATCAGAGATAGCCTGTACGAAGATGCCATCCGGCGCACCCCCAAGCCTCCGGCACTGGCACTGTCATGGGCGGATGAGATCTTCGATCGGTCGCAATGAACGCCGCCGTATCTCCACGTCTCCTCGGATCGGCCATTCCGGCGTGGCTTGTCGTCATGCTTGCCGCGCCTCCGGTCGCGGCTTTCACGTCCTTGGCGGCGTACGTCACGGCTGAGAGTCTCGGTTTTCGTGGCTTGGCCGTGCCGGCACCGGCCACGCTTTCGGAGGCCGCTGCTGCGGGAGCCGCCGCCCGCGTCGTGGAACTGATTGGAGAGGGCCACGATCCCAATTCGCCATCGCTCGTGCCAGCCGGCGCGGTGGATGCCGATGCGTTCACCGCGACGGCGGTCGAGGCGGCAATCCTGGGACGACGCGCCGAGATGGTCAATCTTCTGCGCGAGCAGGGGGCGAGACTCGATCCCGCGCATGTGGCGTGTCTTGCGAGGGCGTCAGGCCTGCCGGAGGTCATGGAGCTGCTTGGTTCGGGGTCTGCCGGCGTGGGAACGGAACGGCTGATGCGCCCCATCGACGCGCTGCGATCGTGTGCGCGCACTTCTGCTTCCGGGCAGCCCTGATGCAACTGGATAATGTCCGGCTGGTAGCGAGATGATTCCCGTCGCACGGCCGTGGATGGACGAGCGGGAAGCCGATGCCGCGCGCCGCGTGATCCTGTCCGGTTGGGTTACGCAGGGGCCGGAGGTCGCCTCGTTCGAACGCGGATTCGCGGAGGCGGTGGGCGCCGCGCACGCCTGCGCCGTGTCGAGCTGTACGACGGCTCTACACCTGGCGCTCTCGGCGCTCGGGGTCGGCCCAGGGGACGAGGTGGTGACCGTCAGCCATTCGTTCATCGCGACCGCGAACGCGATTCGCTACTGCGGGGCGGTGCCGGTGTTCGTGGACATCGACGCCTCAACCTTCAACATGGACCCGACGTTGGTGGATGCCGCGATCTCGACTCGCACGAAGGCGCTCCTCGTGGTGCATCAGTTGGGGATGCCGTGCGATCTGTCCAGGCTCATGGCCATTGCGCGGCGTCGCGGCGTCCCGGTAGTCGAGGATGCGGCGTGCGCGGTGGGAAGCGAGATCCGATGGGACGACGTCTGGGAGCGGATCGGCCGGCCACATGGCGACGTGGCCTGCTTCTCGTTCCATCCGCGCAAGCTGCTCTCGACAGGCGACGGCGGGATGCTCACGACAAGCCGTTCTGACCTGGACGCGCGGTTTCGTCTGTTGCGCCAGCATGGGATGAGCGTCCCCGACACCGTGCGACACACCTCGACCCAGGTTGTCTTCGAGGACTATCCAGTCGTCGGCTTCAACTACAGGATGACGGACATTCAGGCGGCCATCGGTCGCGAGCAGCTCAAGCGGCTGTCGCTCATGGTGGCCCGTCGGCGTGCGCTCGCCGCGCGGTACGCGGAGCACCTCGGCGGCGTGGCCGGCGTGACCATCCCACACGAGCCGACATGGGCTCGCAGCAATTGGCAGAGCTACGCGGTCACGCTCGATGCCGGTCTTGGCGCCGGTCTCCGGGCGGACAGCGTTCAGCGCGCGATCATGCAGCGTATGCTCGATGCCGGCGTTTCGACCCGGCGGGGTGCCATGAACGTCCATCGCGAAGGGGCGTATCCACCGGGCAGTTGGCGCGCGGCCGGGTCGCTGGTCCGAAGCGAGCACGCCCAGGCCACGACTGTCGTGCTCCCGCTGTATCACCAGATGACTGACGAGGATCAAAATCGCGTCGTCGAAGCGCTGAGAAGCGCCATCGATGCTTAGCATCCTGACGCCGGCGTTCAACGAGGCCGGGAACCTCCCGGTGCTCTACCAGCGGCTGGTACAGGCCATGGCCGCGACCGGTTTGGACTGGGAGTGGGTCATCGTGGACGACCATTCGCGGGATGAGACCTTTGCGGCCGTGGAGCGACTGTCGTTGAACGACCCGCGTGTCCGGGGTATCAGGCTGGCCCGCAACTCGGGCTCGCACTCGGCGATTGCCTGTGGCTTGCATCACGTGCGCGGCGACGCCGCGGCCATGATGGCCGCCGACCTCCAGAATCCCCCGGAGACCCTCCATGGGCTCGTCGAACGATGGCAACGTGGGGCGCAGGTCGTCTGGGCGACGCGGCGCGCGCGTCCGGGGCAGCACTCCAACGGGGCCTTCGCCACGGTGTACTACTGGATGATGCGGTCGGTGGTCGGCATGACGGAGATGCCGGCCCAGGGCACCGACTTTTTTCTGATCGATCGCGCCGTCGTCAACGCATTCCGGCAGTTTCCCGAGCGCAACGTGAGCGTGCTGGCGCTCATCATGTGGCTGGGCTTCCGCCAGGAAGTCGTCGAATACGACCAGCAGCCTCGGGCGAGCGGGCGATCGGGCTGGACCCTGGCGAGAAAGATGACGCTTGTCATCGATTCGGTCACCTCGTTTTCGGACGCGCCGATCAGGCTCTGCTCGTACGCGGGAATCGCCTTGATTGGAGTGGCTCTGCTGGTCGTGATCTCGGCGGTCGTGCTGGTGCCGAGCCTTACTGCCGGCATGCTCTTGATGACCGCGACGATGATCGGCTTGACCGGGCTCCAGCTCCTCGGGCTCGGGATGGTCGGAGAATACGTCTGGCGCGCGCTCGACGAGGCGCGCAGGCGCCCGCGCTACGTGATCGAGGCGACCACGCCTGGCGTCGAAGAGGCGGCGACCGAGGCGACGCGATGAGGCCGGCGTCGGCTAGAATAACTGGTCTGCCCGATATGGCTCAGACAGGGCAGGCCCCAAACGAATCGAATGATTGACTGTATCGCGGGGTATCACCTCAACCCGTGGACGTGCGGCATCGCGAAGTTCAACACCATCCTCGCGCGGCATCTCGAGGTGCCAGTGGTGGGGATTGGCTCGCTGGATCTCGCGGCGTACCGGCGGCCGCTGCTGTCGCTGAAGATGTCGGAGTTCACGCCGGATGACGCGCGGGCGCTCGGGATGTGGGTGACCGAGCACGCCGGGCGCTACGAGCTCTTCCTCCACGCGTTCGACGGAACGCCAGTCGAGCGCGAGTTGATGGCGTCGGCCGCGCGCGTCTACTGTGGCAACCGGGAGCTCACGCACGAGCTCGCGCCGGCGCGCCCTGACATCGTGGAGCTGTTCTGCCCCGGCACGCTGTTGAACCCGCAGCGCTTCCAGCGCACGGAACTCTCGGTGTTCACCTTCGGCATGGCGCACAAGATCCGCGTGCCGTTGTACCGCCGGCTGCGCGATCTCCTGGAAGCGACCGGCCAGAGTTATTCGGTCTACGTGTCCACCGCCCTGCACGAGAATACGAGCTTCGATGGCTCGTTTGTCGTCCGCTTCGAGGAGCTGCAGGCCATCTTCAACGGACAGGTGTACTTCATGGGCTACCTGTCCGACACGGCGGTGTACAACCATCTGGTGGATTGCACCTACCTTGCCGCGTTCTTCGAGAAGGGGCTGCGCGCGAACAACACCACCGTCAATGCCGCCATGGAATGCGGCTGCGCGGTCATCACGAACCTGGACGACCACTCGCCGCGGGGGCTCGTCCACATGAAGAATGTCATCGACATCAATCGCGTCGAGTGCCTGCCGGGTCTGGAGCAGGCGGAGAAGATCGGCCGGGCCGCGCGCGACATCGCGCACGCCGACTACGGATGGGATCAACTCGTGGCGCAGTTGCGACCCGTCGTGCGGGTCTAGTCCACTCGAACCTATGGCAGGGACCATGAAGATCGGGACGCGCGAGATTGGCGATCGTACGCCGTGCTACGTCATCGCGGAGATCGGCCACAACCACCAGGGCAGCGTCGAGAAGGCGCGTGAGCTGTTCCGCGAGGCCAAGCTCGCCGGCGCGCACGCGGTCAAGCTCCAGAAGCGCGACAACCGGGCGCTCTACACCCGCGCCGCCTACAACCGCCCCTACGACAACGAGAACAGCTTTGGCGCGACCTACGGGGAGCACCGCGAGTTTCTCGAATTCGGCGTGGCGGAGTACACGGGGCTGCAGGCGTATGCGAAGGATCTCGGCATCGACTTCTTTTCGACGGCCTTTGACATGGCGAGCGCGGATTTTCTCGAGACGCTCGACATGCCGGCATACAAGATCGCCTCTGGCGACCTGAAGAGCATCCCCTTGCTGCAGTACGTCGCCCGCCTGGGTAAACCGATGATCGTCTCCACGGGCGGCGCCGTCCTGGACGACGTGCAGCGGGCGTACGACGCGATCATGCCCATCAATCCCCAGCTCGCGATCCTCCAGTGCACCGCCGGCTACCCGGCGGCCTTCGAGGAGCTCGATCTGTGCGTGATTTCGACCTACCGCGAGCGGTTCCCCGGAGCCGTCGCCGGCTTTTCGAGTCATGACAACGGCATCGCGATGCCGGTGGCCGCCTTCATGCTCGGCGCGCGAATCGTGGAGAAGCACTTCACGCTGAACCGGGCCATGAAGGGCACCGACCACGCTTTCTCGCTCGAGCCGGTCGGGCTGCGCAAGATGGTCCGCGATCTCGATCGCACCTTCAAGGCGATGGGCAACGGCGTCAAGAAGATCTACGAGAGCGAGAAGGCGCCGATCGTGAAGATGGGGAAGAGCCTGGTCGTGGCGCGCGATCTGTCGGCAGGACACGTGCTCGGCCCCGAGGATATCGTGATGAAGTCGCCCGGCGGAGGAATCCCGCCCTACGATCTCGACAAAGTGCTCGGTCGCGTGGCGCTGAAGCCGCTCCACGAGGACGATTTTCTGTCCTACGACGTACTGAGCAAGTCGAGCGCAGAGCTCACCCGCTCGTGAGTCATACCTTTCATCTCGACAACCAGGTCGCCGTCGTGACCGGCGCGTGCGGGAAGCTGGGGCCGATCTGGATCGAGGCCTTGCTCGACGCCGGTGCGCGCGTGGCGGCGCTCGACCTGTCGGGGGCACCCGGCAGCGGGGCCTACGACGCGCTGGCGAAGCGGGCCGGCGATCGTGTGCGGCGGTTCGATTGCGATATCACCGACCGCGTCTCGATCGAGGCGGCCGCGAACGGCGTGGTGGCGGCGATGGGTGAGCCCGCGGTGCTCGTGAACAACGCCGGCGTGGACCAGCCGCCCGACAGTGCTGGGACGCGCCATCATCTGCAGGACCTGCCGGTCGATCAGTTCCGCAGAATGGTTGACGTTAATGTCGTGGGCACGTTTCAGGTGACGCAGGTGTTTGGCGGGCGCATGGCGGCCGCCGGCGGCGGATCGATTATCAATATCGGCTCGCTCTACGCGTCGGTTTCCCCCGACGCTCATTTCTACGACCACCTGCCGGGCAACGCACCGTTCATCAAGTCTCCGGCGTACGGGGCGTCGAAGGCGGCGGTTGTGAACCTGTCGAGGTACTTCGCCACGCATTGGGCGGGTCAGGGCGTCCGTGTGAACACGCTCTCGCCGGGCGGCGTGCTCGGTGGACAGGACGACCAATTCAAGGCGAAGTACGGCTCGCGGGTGCCACTCGGCCGGATGGCCGGGCCCTCCGACCTGATGGGACCGCTTGTCTTTCTCGCCTCTGCCGCTTCGTCCTACGTCACCGGCCACGAGCTTCGCGTGGATGGTGGTTTCACCGCGTGGTGACCATCAGGGCCAAGCAATCGTGAGGGCCTCGTGGCTCTACGCGGCACCAGAGGAACGCGAACGATGCCCGGCGTGCGAGTCGCTCCGGCTCAGCGATCTCGACCTCCACGAGATGTGGCAGGCCGTCAACGGCCGGCGCACGGGGTTCGTCGAGGGGTGCGAGGACTGCGGGCTGGTGTTCGTGAACCCTCTGCCGTCGGACGAGGCGCAAGCGACCTTCTACAGCCCCGAGGGAGAGTGGGGCCGCCCGCGCGCGGCCGACGACCCGGCGCCGACGGCCAAGGCATCGACGCGACACGGCGCGGCCGCGTGGAGTCGCATGTTCGACGCCATTCGTCATCTGCTGCCCGTGACGACGCCGCCGGCGGGCGTGCGCGTTCTCGATTTTGGCTGTGGTCCGGGCAAGCTGCTGGATGCGCTGCAGGACTGTGGCTGGGAGACGTTCGGGATCGAGACCGCCATGGAGCGTGCGTTCCGCCGGCACCGCCGGCTTGTCGCCGTACCGGCGGAGCCGACCTTTGACCTGATCGTGGCCAGCCACGTGCTCGAGCATCTGGTCAATCCACTGGCGTTGCTTCGACAGTTTGCCTCGGCCTCGAAGCCTGGCGGGTATCTGCTCGTGAGCGCGCCCGGCTTCGACGCGCTGCCGCTGCATCGCGAGTACAAGTACGTCATCAACGGTCGGGCGCACCTCACGGCGTACACGCGCGCCTGCATGGACGGCCTGCTCGCGCGATCCGGATGGCAGACAGTGGATCATCCTGGCCGGAATGACAGTGGCGCCGAACTGCGTGACGCCAGAAAGCTACGCGTGCTCGCGCGCCGTGCCAGCACGTCGCTTCCCACGCCCGCGCGCCCGCTGGAAGCGGCCCGGGAGTCGTTGCGCCTCTTCTACCGGCACACGGCGGGACGACCGCCGTTGCAGCGCCTTGGGTTTTTCCGCCTGTCGGCACGCCTGGTCGAAACGCGCCGGCAGATCAGGAGGGATATCGCCCGCATTCGCTACCGACTTGGCCTGCGCGCCAGGCTGCTCGAGATCTATCGGCGATGTGTCGGTACGAGGCCTGCTCCACATTCGCGCGGTACGCCGCGCTCACGCCCATGAGTACCACGACAGTGTCGTCCACGCGCACTTCTCTCCTGGCGTTGCCCTCCACGATTCCGAACCAGTTCGGCGGGCAGGACGCCGGGGCCGCCGACGGCCGAACCTTCGACAAGGTCGATCCGGCCACGGGTCGCGTCATCTGTCAGGTGGCCCGCTCGGGCGCTGCCGACGTCTCGCGTGCCGTTGAGACTGCGAAGCGGGCGCAGCCGGCGTGGGCGGCGACGACCGTCGTCAAGCGTGGCGAAATCCTCCGCCGGATGGCGATCCTCATGCAGGAGCACCGCGGCGAGATCGCGGACCTTGTCGCGCGCGAGACGGGAAAGTCGAGGAAGGACGCGCTCGGCGAGACGGATGCCGCCATCGAGATGGGGTTCTTTGTCGCCGGCGAAGGGCGCCGCTTCTACGGCGCGACCAGCACGAGCGCGGTGCCCAACAAGACGGCCATGGTGATCCGCCAACCACTGGGTGTGGCCGGGCTCATCATCGCGGCCAATACGCCGATCGCCAACGTGGCATGGAAGGCGTTTCCAGCGCTTCTGTGCGGGAACTCGGCCATCCTCAAGGCGGCGGAGGACACGCCGCTCTCGGCATGGGCGTTTGGCGTGATTGCGCGCGCGGCGGGTCTGCCTGACGGCGTTTATACGACACTCCACGGCCTCGGTGAGGAAGCTGGCGCACCGCTGGTCCAGCACGCGGACGTGGACGTCATCAGCTTTACCGGTTCCACGGACGTGGGGCGCTGGATCGCGGAGACGGCCGGACGCCGGCTCGCCAAGGTGTGTCTCGAGCTCGGAGGCAAGAACCCGCTCATCGTCTGCGACGATGCGGATTTGAAGAATGCCGTGACATGGACGCTTGGTTCTGCGTTCAGCAACGCGGGTCAGCGCTGTGCGGCCGGAAGTCGGATCATCGTGTTCGACGCGGTCTACGACGAGTTTCGGGCGATGTTGCTCGAGGCGGCCGGCGCGTTGAGCGTTGGAACCGCCGACACGGATGACTACGGTCCGGTGATCAATGAGGACCAGCTGACGAACATGCTCGCCGCCGTCGGGCGGGCGACCAAGGCCGGGGCCGTGGTGTTGACCGGTGGCCGGCGTCTCACGGGCGAGCGATACGGCGGCGGCTACTTCGTCGCCCCGACGATCCTCGAGCACGTTGGCCCAGGTGACGACATTTCCCGCACGGAGCTCTTTGGTCCCATCACCATCCTGTATCGCGTGAAGGACTTCGAGGAGGCCCTGCGGGTGGCCAATGATTCACCATTCGGCCTGACCGCCGCGATTCACACGCGGAACATCAATCGGGCGATGGCGTTCGTCGGCCGGATTCAATCGGGCGTGGCGGTGGTCAATGGCGGCACGTACGGGAGCGAGCCGCACATGCCATTTGGCGGGCTGCGCCAATCCGGCAACGGCTGGCGCGAGGCCGGCGCACAGGCGCTCGACGTGTACTCGGATCTCAAGACCGTGTACATCCTTCACGATCCCGCACAGAACTGAAGGCATGGCCTTCGCGTTCAGGTTCTCGTTCTAGGATCCAGGTTCTGATGCCATCGGCGGTTGCCTTCGTTCCGGCGCGTCAGGGATCCAAACGGGTTCCGGGGAAGAACGTGCGCGCGCTGAACGGGCACCCGCTTCTCGCCTATACGATCGCTTCCGCCCTCGAGAGCGGAGTCTTTGATGCCGTGATCGTGTCAACGGACTCTGATGAGATCGCGGCCATCGCCCGTCACTACGGCGCCGAGGTTCCGTTCCTTCGCCCACCGGCACTTGCCGGCGACAGTTCCCCCGATATCGAGTGGCTCGAGCACCTGCTCCACGGGCTGAAAGGCCAGGGGCGCACGTGGGATTGCTTCAGCCTGCTGCGTCCCACGAGCCCGTTCCGCACGGCCGATACCATTCGCCGTGCCTGGATGCGCTTCAAGGAACAGCGTGGGGTCGACTCGCTCCGCGCCGTCGAGAAGTGCAGGCAGCACCCAGGGAAGATGTGGGTCATGAAAGACGACCGGCAGGGCGACCGGATGGAGCCGCTCCTCTCGTCTGGCCTTGGCTCGCCGACGCCGGGGTTTGCCCCGTCCGGCCCAGCCGAAGGCGCGTCGTCCAGCCAGCCGTGGCACAGCACGCCCTATCAGGCGCTGCCTCCGGTGTATGTACAGAACGCCTCGCTCGAGATCGCCTGGACTCGCGTGGTATTCGAAGGACGCACGATAGCCGGTGATGTCCTCGTGCCGTTTCTGACTGAGGGCCATGAAGGATTCGACATCAACGATCCGTACGATTGGATGATTGCCGAGCAGCTGTTGGCGGAGGGCGCCGTCACGCTCCCTTCAGTCGGGGCAGCGCCATATGGGAAGTAGCTGAATGGGTGATCTGCAGACCGAACAGGGTGAGGCACTGGAACTTCGCTATGTGCCGGCATCGGAGTTCCGACGTGTGCGCGAGGCGCGGGGCTCCGCCGCGGCGAGGGCTGGGGCATTCGCCGCGCTGGCACGCATCAACACGCTCTACATGATTGCCGGTGCGTGGTCCGGGCATATCGGTACCAGCTTCAGCTCGATCGAAGTCATGAGCTGGCTCTTTCTGAACGAGCTTCGGGATCTCGACGCCGGGCCCGATGCCTGCGATGTCTTCTTCTCGTCCAAGGGGCACGACGCGCCGGCGCTTTACTCGGTTCTCATCGGCCTTGGGCTGCTGCCGGAAGACAAAGTGCACGCCCTGCGCCGGCTGCATGGGCTGCCCGGCCACCCGCACGTCGAAACGCCATACGTGCAGGCGAACACCGGTTCGCTCGGCATGGGCATATCGAAAGCGAAGGGGATGGCGCTCGCCAACCGGCTCGCCGGCCGGCCGCGCCGCATCTTCGTGCTGACCGGCGACGGCGAGTTGCAGGAAGGGCAGTTCTGGGAGTCGCTCGTCTCCGCCGTCAACATGCAGCTCGGCGAGATCACCGTGATCATCGACCACAACAAGATCCAATCGGACACATGGGTGGACAGGGTCAGCCACCTTGGCGATCTCGAGGCCAAGCTACGGGCGTTCGGGTGGCACGTCAGCCGGTGTGATGGCCACGACACGGCCGCGCTCGAACGCACGTTCCGCGATCTCGACGGCATCACGGATCGCCCGAAGGCGATCGTGGCCGATACGGTGAAGGGCCGCGGCGTCTCTTTCATGGAGGGGCCGTCGGCGCTCGACGCCAGCGATCTGTACCTCTTCCATTCAGGCGCGCCTCCGGAGCAACAGTATGTGGACGGCCTCGCCGAGTTGTTGAGTGCCGCCAACGGGAGCCTGCAGGCCCTAAGGCTTGGGGCGCTCCGCACCGAAGTCACCCAGCGCAACCCGCGGCGAGAGCCGAAAAATACGGACAATCTGGTGGCGGCGTATGGGCGCGCGCTCGTGGAGCAGGCCGCCCGGCACCCGCAGCTCATGGCGCTCGACGCGGACCTCATCAAGGACTGCGGCCTGCTGGACTTCGCCAGGACCTTTCCCGAACGATTCGTCGAATGCGGCATCGCCGAACAGGACATGGTGTCGATGGCCTGTGGCATGGCGCACCGCGGCGCGCTGCCCGTGGTGCACTCCTTTGCCTGCTTCCTTTCGTCACGGCCGAACGAGCAGATCTACAACCAGTGCAGCGAATCGACGAAGGTGATCTACGTTGGTTCGCTGGCCGGCTTGCTGCCCGGTGGCCCTGGGCACTCGCACCAGTGCGTGCGCGATATCTCCGCACTCGGCGCGGTGCCGCACCTGGTGATGGCGGAGCCTTCAAGCGAGGCCGAGGTGCAGGCGCTGTTCGATCACCTCGTGAATGTCTCGCCGGAGAGCGCCTACCTCCGCCTGGTGTCGGTGAAGTGGCCGCTGCCCTTCGACTATCCGACGGCGCAACGCGTCGAGACTGGCAGGGGCTGGGTCGTGCGCGAGGGCAGCGACGCCGTCGTTTTCGGCTACGGACCTTGGCTGCTGGCCAATGCGTGGCACGCGGCCGAGGAGCTCGAGAAGGCGGGCATCAGCGTCAGGCTCGTCAACCTTCCGTGGCTGAATCGGATCGATCCCGCCTGGTTGAGGCAGGTCATTGGCACGAGGCGCACCCTCGTCACGCTCGACAATCACTACCTCCACGGCGGACAGGGTGAGATGGTGGCGGCGGCTGTTGCCTCGCTCGGTCTCGAGCCTGCCGTGCGTGTCACCTCGGTAGGTGTCGCGGAGCTCCCCGAGTGCGGCACGAATGACGAGGTGCTCGGCTACCACGGCCTCGACATCGCCAGCCTGGTCGTTCGCCTTCGACAGGCCTTCGATGCGCGCAAGCCTGGGCCGGTGTCCCAGCACGCATGACGGTGCTCTTCTGGGATATCGACGGAACGCTGCTCTCCACGGGGAAGGCCGGCGTGCCAGCCTGGGAAGCGGCCGTGAAGGAAGTGACGGGACATGACTTCGCGCTCTCGTCCATTCGCGTTCCCGGTCTCACCGATTTCCAGATTGCCGTCCGCACGTTCGAGTTGTTGGGCGTGCAGGCAGACGACGAGACGCTGAGACGGATGGTGCGCCGCTACGAGGAGATGCTCCCCTCGACCTTGCCGTTGCGGCAAGGTCGCGTGTTACCCCACGTCCGCGAAATTCTCGAACACCTCCGCACCAGGCGCGACATCCGCTCGTACCTGCTGACGGGAAACACGCGCGACGGGGCGAAGGCCAAGCTCACGCATTACAACCTCTTCGACTACTTTTCCGACGGCGCCTTCGCCGAGGACAGGGGCAGCCGCGCCAGCATTGCGCGCCGCGCGCTGGAGCTGGCCAGGACCGCGGGCCCTGTGGCCGACAACGGGGTTTTTGTCATTGGCGATACGGAACACGACATCGAGTGCGCCGGCGCGATCGGCGCGCGGACGATAGCGGTGGCGACAGGCGGTTACACGGTTGATGAACTCCGGCGGCATACGCCGTGGATGGCCCTGTCGGAGCTGCCGCCACCCCTGGAATTCACGCGACTGATAGACGACGCGTGTGCGCCGGATCTGTCCGGCCAGCCTCTGCCCGCATGAAGCACGGCATCCGTCGGTTTCCCGCGCTGTGGCGCGCGACGCGACTCGCCAGGCGCTGGTACCACGCGCGATACGACGCCTACCCGGACTGGCGCCCCTCGCTGGCCCTTCGCCGCGGCCTCTGGGACTCCGCCAGGCGCGCCGCCCAGGGCGGCCCGCGCGTGCTGATGGCCACCTCGGTCGGCTCCTACGCCCACGCGGTCACGCTCGAGAGTGCGCTGGCCGCTGCGCTGACGTTCCGGGGGGCAGACGTCCACGTGATGTTGTGCGACGGTATGAGCGCCTGCGCCGAGTGCGAGGCGTCTCTCTACCCGGACATCTCCGCGTTTACCGCTCATGGCCCCGCGCGTGACCTGTGCCGCGACTGCCGGTGGCCGGCTGAGGAGGTGTATGCGACCCTCGGCATCACCGTGCACCGGTACGGCGACTGGATCGCGGCGGCGGAACGGGTCGAGGCGCGCGGCATCGCCGCGGATCTGCCGTTCGATCGGATCGAGGGCTACACGTTGGACGGCCTCGCGATCGGGGAGCACGCGCACGCGGGCGCGCTTCGCTTCTTCGCCACCGGTTCGCTCACCGACGAGCCGCAGGCCGAGCCGGTGCTGCGGCGCTATCTGGAATCGGCGCTGCTCACCGCGTTTGCGACGCGCCGCCTGCTGCGCACGATCGGCTTCGCGTCGGCCGTGTTCACGCACGGCATCTACGTGCCCTGGGGCATTGTCGGCGAGGTCGCCCGCCAGGAGCGTGTGCACGTCTCGACGTGGAACGTCGCCTACCGGAAGCGCCGGTTCATCTTCAGCCACGACGACACCTACCATCACACGCTGATGAGCGAGCCACGCGAGCGCTGGGAAAACCTCGACCTCAGCCTCGCCCAGGAACGCGAGCTGACGCAGTACCTCTCGAGTCGCCGCGAAGGCCTCTTCGACTGGATCGTGTTTCATCGGCCCACGCACCAGGCCCCGAAGGAGATCGCCGCTCGCGTGGGCGTCGATCTGTCGAGACCCGTGGTTGGCCTGCTGACCAACGTCTCCTGGGACGCGCAACTCCACTACCCGGCGAACGCTTTCCCGAACATGCTGGAGTGGCTGGTGCGGACCTGCGAGTACTTCGCGGCTCGACCGGAGTTGCAGCTGCTCATCCGTGTGCACCCGGCGGAGATCAGCGGCTTCCCGCCGTCGAGGCAGCCGATTCTCGGCGAGTTGCGCAAGCGTATTCCGGTGCTCGCGCCAAACATCATCGTCGTGCCGCCGGAGAGCGGCATGAGCACCTATGGCCTGATGTCACTGTGCGGCGCGGCGATCATCTACGGCACGAAGATGGGCGTGGAGCTCACGAGCGTCGGGCTCCCGGTGATCGTCGCCGGGGAGGCGTGGATCAGAAACAAGGGCATCACCCACGACGCGTCCTCGCCCGAGGAGTATTTCCGCATCCTCGACCGACTGCCGTTTACCGAGCGCCTGGGCGCCGAGAAGCTCGCGCGGGCGAGGCGCTACGCGTACCACTTCTTCTTCAACCGCATGATCCCGCTGCCGTTCGTCGAGCCCAAGGCGGGATATCCGCTCTATCGTTTGAAGCTCGATTCGTTGGAGCAGCTTCTGCCCGGTGCGTCGCAGGGTCTGGATACCATCTGCGACGGTATTCTCGGGGGAACTCCCTTTGTCCTCGGAGACCGAGAGACGAAGGTGCCCGAGCTCGCCGACAGCCTTTCGTAACCGATGTTCGTCCTGCTCGTGATCGCGGTAGCGGCGGCGGTGTCCGTCGCGCTCGGGGGTGTCGTTCGCCGCGTGGCGCCTGCCCTTGGCGCGGTCGTGCCTCAGCGTCCGGACAGATGGCACGACAAGCCGACACCCACGCTGGGTGGCATCGCGATCGCCGTCGCGACGCTCGCAGGCTTCTTGCCCGTGGTCGTTCTCTGGCCCAATCTGCTGCCGTGGGTGGACACCTGGTTCCCGGTGCCGCTGGCGGCCGCGGCGATGTTCGCGGTTGGCCTCCTCGACGATCAGCTTCAGCTCTCGCCAATCGCCAAGCTCGTGTCGTCACTCATCATCGGCGCCTTGCTCGTGTTTGCCGTCTCGCGCGCCGAGCCCGAGGGGCTGCCGTGGTTGACGACGCTGGTGGCGACCGTGTGGTTCGCGGGCGTGTGTCACGCGATGAATCTGCTCGACAACATGGACGGACTCGCCACGGGCGTGGCGGTGATCGCCTCGTTGTTCCTCGCGGTTGTCGTTGGTGAGCCGCTCGGCGCGGCCTTGGGACTCCTCCTGTTCTCCTGCTGTGGCGCGGCGCTCGGGTTCCTGTACTGGAATCACTCCCGGGCGCGGTTGTTCATGGGCGATTGCGGGAGCCTCTTCCTCGGCGCTCTCCTTGGCGGCGCATCGCTCGTACCGGTGCTGCGCGCCGGCCCCGATTTCCTCAATCCGGCAATCTTCGTGGTCCTGATCCTGGTCGTCCCGTTGTTCGACACCGGATTCGTGCTGGTGCTCCGCCGGTTCGCGGGTCGAAGCGCGACCAAGGGCGGGATCGACCACGTCTCGCATCGCCTGGTGTCGCTTGGATTTTCCGAGCGGAGTGCCGTGCGGATCCTGTACCTGCTCGGCATCATCGGTGGTGCGACGGCGTGGGGGTTGATGGCCGGCGGCGTCGAGGGGATGCTGCCGCTGGCGGCGGTCTTCGGCGTGCTCGTCACGCTGCTCGGCGTGTATCTCGCGCGCGTCCCGGCGTACAACGCCGAGGACTTCATCGCGCTCCAGAAGTCTTCATTCGCGCCGTTCCTGAAGGATCTGACCTTCAAGTGGCACGCAGGCCAGGTCATGCTCGACCTGGTACTGATCACGGCCTGCTACTACAGCGCCTACCGGCTCCGGTTCGAAGGCGAGCGGCTGGACCGGTTCCTGCCGTACTTCACCACCTCCTTGCCGGTGGTCATGGCCTGCAAGCTGGGCGCGCTGTACGCCTCCGGTCTCTACCAGCGGTCATGGGGCACCTTTGGGCTCCGCGACGTGGCGGCGGTGGGCCGCGCCGTCGGCATGGGGTCGCTGCTGGCCGTGCTGCTCGAAGCCTATGTTTTCGGCCTCGTCGGTTTTTCGCGCGGCGTGTTCCTGATTGATGCCCTGCTGCTCACCGTCGCCATCATCGCTTCTCGCGTCTCGTTCCGTGCGATGAACATGATTGCGTCCACGCGGAACAAGCGCAGCAGTCGTGTGCTCGTGTACGGTGCCGGCGCGTACGGACAGCTCCTCGTGCGCGAGATGCGCGCCAATGTCCAATGGAACATGAATCCGGTGGCGTTCATCGACGACGACCCGATGAAGGCGCACAAGTGGATTGTCGGCGTCCCTGTTCGCGGCGGGATCGACGAGCTCGAGCGCACGGTGAAGCGCCACGAGGTCGATGAGGTGATCCTCAGCAGCCCGTTGGTCGATGGCACCGTCGAGCGCCGGATACGGGAGGTGTGTGCGCGGCTCGGGCGGCCCGTACGGCGCCTGCACATGGAAATCGTGTGAGGGTCGGCGTCGATGGCCGCGCCTTCACGTCGCCCGCGGCGGGCGTACGCCGGTACATCTCCGCGCTCGTCGGTGCCTTGCTGGCGCTCGGCGACGGGATTGAGATTGTGGCGCTCGGCGGCGGTGGCACCGGGCTGCCAGCCGGGGTCGCGCACGTCCCCGAGCCTGCGCACCCACCGTCCAACCCCGGCTGGATTCTGGTCGGTCTTCCCCGCGCGGCCGCGCGGGGGCGCGTCAGCCTGATCCACGCTCCGGCCTATACGGCTCCTTTTTGGGCCGGCGTTCCCGTGGTGCTCACCATTCACGACGTCAGCTACGCGAGGCGGCCGGAGTGGTACCCACACCGCGTGGGTCCGGCACGTCAGTGGTACTACCGTCGGAGCGCGCATTCAGCCGCCCACGTGCTGACCGATTCGGAGTTCTCGGCGGCGGAGATCGTCGCGGCGTACTCGATCCCCAGGGATCGCCTGACCGTGGTGCCGCTCGGCGTTGATGCGGACGCCTTTGCCCCGCCCGGCCCTGACCTGCGGCACACCCCACCGGCGGACGTGCCGACGCCGTACCTGCTGCACGTTGGCGACCTCCACGAGCGGCGCAATCTCGCGCCGATTGTGGAGGCGCTTCTCCTGGCGCGACGCCGCGGTGATACCCCGCCAGGGCTCTCACTCGTGCTCGCCGGTCTCGATAGGGGTGTCGGCGCGCAACTGACTTCGATGGTGACCGAGGCGGGTGCCGCCGACGTGGTTGTGCTCCTCGGCCCCGTGAGCGACGCAAGGCTCAAGGCGCTCTATCGAGGTGCCACGGCGCTCGTATACCCGTCACTCTACGAGGGGTTCGGGTTGCCGCTGCTGGAGGCCATGGCATCTGGGACGCCGGTCATCGCGTCGCGCGCGGCGTCGATTCCAGAAGTCGTCGGCGATGCGGCCGTCGTCCTCGATCCGGATGATGTGCGGGGCTGGAGCGACGCCATCGTGTCCGTTGCCACCGACCCGGTACGCCACGCGGCGCTGCGCGCGGCGGGTCTTCGCCATGCGGCGGGCTTCACCTGGGAGCGGACGGCGAGGCTGACGCGCGATGTCTACCGCCGGGTGCTTGCCCGCCAAAGCCTTGCCGGAGGTGGGGCCGGCCAATGATCCCGGACGTGTCGATCATCGTCGTGACATGGAACGGGCGGCACCACCTGGACCTGTGCCTCGACTCCGTGGCGGCTCAGCGAGGGGTGAGCGCGGAAACGATTCTCGTGGACAACGCCTCGACCGATGGCACCGTCGAGTACGTGCGCGCGCGGTTTCCCTGGGTACGCATCGTGCCGCTGACCGTGAACCAGGGATTCGCGGGGGGGAATAACGCGGGGGTCCGCGAGGCCCGTGGCCGCTTCGTCGCCTTTCTCAACAATGACACGGCAGCCGATCCCGGCTGGCTGCGAGCGCTCCTTGACGCCGTGGACGACGCGTCCGGCTTCGTCCTGACGACCTCCCGCATCGTATACATGCACGATCCGGACGTGATCGACAGTGCCGGAGACGGGCTCCTGCGGTGGGGCGGCGCATTCAAGCGGCATCACGGCATGCCCGCCCGTGTCGCGCTCGATTCCACCGAGGTGTTTGGCATTTGCGGTGCGGCGTGCCTGCTGCCGAAAGCCGTGTTCGAGGAGTTGGGTGGCTTCGACGAGGATTTCTTCGCCTCGCACGAGGACGTCGATCTGTCGTACCGCGCGCGGCTGCTCGGCTACAGGTGCCGCTACGTGGCCGGTGCCCTGGTGCGGCATCACGGCAGCGCCACGATCGGCACGCTGAGCCGCTTCGCGGTCTTCCACGGACAGCGCAACCTGGAGTGGAACTATTTCAAGAACACCCCCGCTTCGTTGCTCGTCCGCACGCTGCCTGGGCATCTTGTGTACACCATGGTGGCGGCCGTGCACTTCGCCAGGCACGGCGTTGCCGGCTCGTTCCTGCGCGCCAAGGTGGCGGCGTTGGCCGGAGTCCCGCGGATGTGGCGCAAGCGCCGCCACGTGCAGCGCGGCAGGAAGGTGGGGGCGGGCGCCATCGCTCCGCATCTCGAGTCACGATGGCTGGCTGCCAAGTTGCGAGAAAAACACTTCGACGCGGGGCTCGCGGAGCGCGCGCGATGAGCGGGCCGTCGATCTCAGCGGTGCTCGTCAACTACAACGCGGGCACCGAACTGCGCCGCGCCCTGCAGTCGATCGCCGACGAGCTGGCTGGAAGCTGCTGGGAGGCGGTTGTCGTGGACAATGCCTCCACCGACGGGAGCCTCGACAGCGTTCAGGAGTTTGCGCCCAACGCGCGCACGCTTCGCAACGAGGAAAATATCGGGTTTGCACGCGGTGTGAACCAGGGGTTCGCCGCCACCTCGGCCCCGCTCGTGCTGATCATGAACCCCGACTGCCGGCTCGTGGAAGGTTCCATCGGGGTGCTGAGTGCGGTGCTTCAACGCCACGAGCAATGTGCCATCGCCGGTCCTCGGATTCTCAACCCGGACGGATCGGTTCAAGGGAGCGCGCGGGGAGACCCGAACATGTTGACCGGCTTGTTTGGTCGCGCGCAACTGCTTGGCAGGTTGCTGCCAGGCACGACGATTGCCAGGCGGAATGTGGTGGCGAACGAGGCGATCCGCAGCGGCGAGGAAAGCCTGGTCGTGGATTGGTTGTCCGGTGCCTGCATGCTGGCGAGGCGCGACTCGCTGGCGCGCGTGGGAGGCTTCGACGAGCGCTATTTTCTCTACTGGGAAGACGCCGACCTCTGCCGCCGGCTGAGGGGGCGTGGCGAGCACGTGCGCTACGTGCCCAACGCCACCGCCGTGCATCGTGTCGGCCATTCGAGCCGCACCGCGCAGGCGTCGGCGATCCGCGCGTTTCACGAGAGCGCCTATCTCTACTACACCACGCACGTGGCGCCCGGTGCGCTGCACCCCAAGCGGCCGCTCGCGCGGGCCATTCTCACCGCGCGACGCTGGTGGAATCTGCATCGCATCTCGTGAACTGCGCGGATTTCATTTCCGCGTCGCATGCCCCTTCGCCCTCCGGCTCGGCACCGCGGAAAAACGCCGGCTTCAGGCGCCCCGGGGATGCTCGGCGTGGGTCCCCAACCCACGCCTCGGTGGGTCCTGTCGCGGCGTTTTACTTGTCGTCCTGTCGCGGTGCTCGCAGTCGAGCTCGCGGGTCATGCAACACGCACATGAAATCTGAGCTAAGCCCCCCGCACATTTCCCGCCGGTCGCCTGGCGTTCCCCAATTCCAGGCGACTCGATGCCCGGCGAGTCGGCCGCGGGCACCCCACATCCACAATCGCAAATAGGCGCACAGGTGCTCAGGAGGGTGGAGCCGTGCACGTATGGTGGAGACCGGTGGATACAGTACGATTGTCGGATATGTCTCCGGCGGCGGAGCACACGTCTTGACGAGATCATCAACCGTTCTGGTCACGGGAGCCGGTGGCCAGCTCGCCGACGCGATCGTACGCGCATTTGCGGGATGGCACATCGTCGCGCACGCCCGCGCAACGATGGACATCACCGATTCGGCGTCGGTGCGCCGGGTCGTCGGCGAGGAGGCGCCTGATGTGATTGTGAACTGCGCCGCTTTCAACGATGTGGACGGCGCGGAGGATCGCCCGGCCGAGGCATTTGCCGTAAACGCTTTCGCGCTGCGCAGCCTGGCCCGCGCCGCCGATGCGACCGGCGCGGCGCTCGTGCACTACGGAACCGACTTCGTCTTCGACGGCGCCGCCAGCGTACCGTATGACGAATCGGCGCCCCCGTCGCCGCGAAGCGCCTACGCGGCCTCGAAGCTGGTAGGGGAATGGTTCGCGCTCGAAGCGGCTCGCGGATACGTACTGCGCGTCGAGAGCCTCTTCGGGATGCCCGTTGCGTGGAAGGGACGCCGGGGAACGCTCGAGAAGATTGTGGAGGGGCTCGAGGCCGATCGGGACGTCACGGTGTTCACCGACCGTACCGTGTCGCCGAGCTACGTGGAGGATGTTGCCGCCGCCACGAGGTACCTCGTGGAAAGGGGCGGCGAGCCCGGGTTGTATCACTGCGTCAACTCTGGCAGCGGGACATGGCACGATGTCGCGGCGGACACCGCGCGCCTGCTCGGCGTGACGCCCCGATTGACGCCGACGACGACGGACCAGGTGACGCTGAGGGCGTCGCGCCCACGGTTCTGTGCGCTGTCGAATGAGAAGCTGCGCGCCGCGGGGTTTTCCATGCCGACGTGGCAGGATGCGGTGCGGCGATGGCTCGCCACTCGCCGGCCGTCCGGAGCAGCCCGGAGCGGCCTGGCAGACAAGGCATAGCAGTTAGAATGGACGCATTTCTTGGCTAAGCGCGCGGTGATCACCGGAATCGGGGGTCAGGACGGCTCGTATCTGGCGGAGCTCCTGCTCGACAAGGGCTACGAAGTCACCGGTGTTGTCCGCCGGTCGAGTGCGCCGAACCTCTGGCGCATCGAGCACCTGCTCGACCGCGTCTCGTTGCGCCCTGGCGACCTGCTCGATCAGCTGTCGCTGATGCGGATTGTCCAGGACGTGCGTCCGGACGAGTTCTACAACCTGGCGGCCATGTCGTTCGTGCCGGCGTCGTGGGACCAGCCGCTCTTGACCGGCGAGTTCAACTCGCAGGGCGTGACCCGTGTCCTCGAGGCGATCAGACAGGTGGACCCCGGGATTCGCGTCTATCAGGCCTCGTCGAGCGAAATGTACGGGCGGGTGCGCGAGGTGCCGCAAACCGAGCTCACGCCGTTCTATCCCCGCAGCCCCTATGGCGTGTCGAAAGTGTTCGGGCATTACATCACCGTGAACTACCGTGAAAGCTACGGTCTGTACGCCTGCTCCGGCATTCTCTTCAATCACGAGTCGCCGCGCCGCGGCCTCGAGTTCGTGACGCGTAAAGTGACCGACGGAGTCGCGCGCATCAAGCTGGGACTGGCGGACCATCTGTCGCTCGGGAATCTCGACGCCTGCCGCGACTGGGGATTCGCGGGCGACTATGTCCAGGCGATGTGGATGATGCTGCAGCAGGACGAGGCTGACGACTACGTGATTGCCACCGGCATCAGCCACTCCGTGCGGCAGCTGGTGGAGGCGGCGTTCGGGCATGCGGGGCTCGACTGGCAGCGGTATGTGCGCACGGATCCCGCGCTCCTACGTCCCGCCGAGGTGGATCACCTGATCGGCGACGCGTCGAAGGCACGCCGTGTGCTCGGGTGGGAGCCGGCGGTTGGTTTCGACCGGCTGGTGAGCATGATGGTGGATGCGGATCTGGCGCGCCTGGGTGGCGCGGCCGGCCGGGTGCGGTAAGGAGTTACGAGTGGACCTGCAGCAGAAGATTCGGTCGCACAAGGCGAAGGTCGGGATCATCGGCCTCGGATACGTCGGCCTGCCGCTGGCCGTGGAGTTCGCGAAGAAGGGGTTCGACGTCACCGGCTTCGACGTCGATGCCGGCAAGGTTGCCGAGATCAACGGCGGCCGCAGCTACATCCTGGACGTCGCCACCGAGGAGGTTGCGGCGGCGGTCGGAGCCGGGACGTTCCGCGCCACCACCGACATGTCCACGCTGCACGAGATGGACGCCATCGACATCTGCGTGCCCACGCCGCTGCGCAAGACGCGCGACCCGGACCTGTCCTACGTTGTCCAGGCGGTCGATGCCGTGAAGGCGCGGCTGCGGGCCGGCCAGCTCGTGATCCTCGAGTCCACCACGTATCCCGGCACCACGGATGAAGTCGTACAGCCGGCTCTCGAGGAGGG
>JAKFXY010000012.1 GCA_021731165.1 Acidobacteriota bacterium
TCTCATTCCCGGTATCGCAGACGCCCTTCCGCAACGCCTCGGTCGGCCCCGTGAGCAGCCCGGGGAACGCCGGCAGCGACGGCTGGAACGGCTGGAAGGGCAAGCTCGGCGTCGATGCCCGGTGGGAGCACTGCCTGATCGTGGTTGATGCCAACGGCACGATCGTCGAGGAGTGGACGCAGTGGGACTCGATTTTCAGGCGGCCGCACTCGGTCGCCATCAACCCCTACGATCCGGAGAAGCACGTCTGGGTCGTGGACGACCGGCAGCACGCCGTCTACAAGTTCACCAACGACGGGAAGCAGCTCGTACAGACGCTGGGCGTCCCTGGAATGCCAGGCACTGACGAGACATACTTCAACCGCCCGACATTCCTCGCCTGGCTTCCCGACAGCACCATGTACGTCTCCGACGGCTACGCGAACACGCGCGTCGTGAAGTTCGACAAGGACGGAAAGTTCCTGCTGGCGTGGGGCGAGAAAGGGATGCCGCCGAATGACGTCCGGCCGGGCACGTTCGACGCGGTCCATGGGGTTGTCGTGGATCCCGACACGCGGCGGGTCTACGTGACTGACCGCTCCAGCCACCGCATCCAGTCATTCGATGAGAACGGCACCTTCCTCGACCAGTTCAACACGGGCAGCCCCTCCACGCCTCAGATGCTCTTTCTGTCGGCCGACAAGCACCTGTGGATCGCCGACAACGCCACGTCGAAGATCGTGAAGTTCAGCATCGACGGACAGTATCTCTACTCCTGGGGCAGCCAGGGCGAGTGGCCAGGGGCCATGTGGAACGTCCACGGCATGAGCGTGGACCAGGACGGCAACTTCTACCTCGCCGAAGTGAACAACGGGCGGCCGCAGAAGTTCCGACCGCGCGCCTCCGCGAACCCGGCTTTCATCATCGGTCAGCCGATTCGATCGGCCTGGTAAGACGCTCCCGAGGTCCGTGCCTTCGTTCAGCACGGCCGACGTCCGCCGCTACTACGACCGCCACACGCCTGCCTTCCTGTCGGGCGGCCAAGGTGGCGCGCTCGGATCGATGCACCGCGCCGTCCGGGGCCCCGGCGCGGCCACTCGTGAGCAGGCATTCCACTACGTCGAGGACCAGATCCTGGAACGGATCCGGACCGTTACCCCGGCCACGGGATCGCCGCGCGTCCTGGACCTCGGCTGCGGCGTCGCCGCGAGCCTGTGCTACCTCGCGGAGCGCTTGCCGATCACAGGGACGGGCATCACCATCAGCGGTGTACAGGCTCGTATCGGCAGCGAGCGTATCCGCGCCGCCGGTCTCTCGAATCGCCTGGCCTGCATCGAGGGCGACTACGGCGACCTGCCGCCGGACATCGCGCCGGCCGACGTCGCATACGCGATCGAATCGTTCGTACATGGCCCCGAGCCCGCGCGCTTCTTCGAGCAATGCCGGCGCCTCGTCCGCCCGGACGGCCTGCTCATCGTGTGCGACGACGTCCGGCGTGTGGCAAAGCTGCCCGGGACGAGCCGTACTGGCGCGATCGAGACCACGGGCACGGCCACCACTACTCCCGCCGTCAACGCCGCGAACGACGCTGCTGAAAGGGCCATCGAGACGTTCTGCCGCGGATGGCACATCACCAGCCTGCTCGATGCCGGCGAACTGCGCGAGCTGGCGCACGCCTCCGGCTTCGAGCACGATTCAACGCTCGATCTCTCCCCCTTCCTGGAGCTCCGCCGCCCGCGCGATCGTGCGATCGCACTCTTTCTGGCGCTCGTCCGGTGGCTGCCGATAGACACCTCGCGATTCGACCCGCTTGTGGGGGGCAACGCGCTGCAAACGTGCCTCGCGCACGGCTGGATCGGCTATGACTTCGCGGTATTCAAGCGGCAGGGCTGACGCCAGTCATCAGGCGCGCAACGCCAGCGCGTAGCCAGCGAACGTGCACGCCAGCCCCAGCCCCACCTGCCCCACGACGTTCCACAGAGCCGCGAGCGGTCGCCCCTCGTGAACGAGCGTGAGGGTATCGAGGCCAAAGCTGGAGAATGTCGTGAAGCCGCCCAGGACGCCGACGAAGACAAAGGCACGGGCACCGGGCGAGAGGTGGAGGCGACCGGCAGCGACCGAGCCGGCGAGCAGGCCGATGACGAGGCAGCCCACGACGTTCACTGCCGCGGTCGCATAGGGCAAGGACTGCCCAGAGAAGCGGGTCACCAGCACGTTGGCGCCGTGACGTGCCATCGAGCCAAGGGCGCCGCCAAGCGCGATGGAGATCCAGAGCACTCGACGGCTATTCTAACGGGGAGTTGGCGGGATCGGCATTACACTGCGGGATCTCGCCCCGCTGGGACCAACTCATTGGTAGTCATGAGGAATGGCGATGAGCACATCACCTTCAACTGATCAGCCACCTGCAGGAACCGTATCGAGGGCCGGCTCGGGATTCGCCATCGGCGCGCGGCTCCATCGCTACCCTTGCGGCGTCTGCGGTCAGGTGGCTCGGCTCGAGGTCAGCGGCTAACGCGCTACCCGACGCGGTCATGAAGCGGATCCTGCTGACGCTGGGCTTGTTCGCGCTGTTCGCCGGTTTCACGTCGGCCGCCAAGACGCTCGATATCTACTTCATCGACGTCGAGGGCGGGCAGTCCACACTGATCGTCACGCCGGCTGGGCAGTCGATGCTCATCGACGCCGGGTACGGCCCACGGGGCGGAGGGCGTGGGGGCCCTCCAGGCGCACCCACCGCTCCGGCACCGGACGCACCCGCGGGCGAGGCACCAGCCGTCTCTCCAGCTGCGTCGTCGGTGACGCCGGCTCGCGAAGCCGCGGGGACAGCGCTGACCGAGGCACCCGGTCGCGATGCCACGCGAATCATGGCGGCCATGCACGAGGCTGGCCTCGGCCGACTCGACTACGTACTGGTCACCCACTTCCATCCCGATCACGTCGGGGGCGTACCCGAGGTGGCCTCCCGAATTCCAGTCGGCACGTTCATCGACTACGGGACACCACTCGGGTTCGACCGCATGACCGCGGGCGGCTTCCGCAACTACGAGCCAGTTCGCGCCAAGGCCCTCCACATCGAAGCACGGGCGGGAGACCGGTTGCCGCTCGCGGGGCTCGACGCCGACATCGTCAGCTCTGGCGGTGCGCTGCTGGAAAAGCCACTCGGCGGCGGGGGTGACATCAACACTGCCTGCACCATGCTCGAGGACCACCCGGAAGACGGCACCGAGAATTTCCGTTCGGTCGGCGTGATGTTCCGATTCGGCAGGTTCCGCTTCCTGAATCTTGGTGATCTGAGCGGCAACACGCTCACCAGGCTCGCTTGCCCGAAAGACCTGCTCGGCCGGGTGTCGGTGTACCTGGTCGCGCACCATGGCGACTACGACTCCAACATCCCGGCGCTCTACGGAGCGCTTCGGCCGCAAGTGGCGATCATGAACAACGGGATCGCGAAGGGCGGATCGCCGGACGCGTTCAAGACGCTCCAGGCCCGGCCCGGCATGGACCTGTGGCAACTCCATGCGTCGCGGAACCGCGGCGCCAGGAACGCGCCGGAAGAGTTTCTCGCCAACGTGGACGACGGGATCACGAGCTATTCGCTCAGACTCAGCGCCAACGCGGACGGGAGCTTCCGCATCGTCAACGGCCGCACCGGCTTCTCGAAGAGCTATCCGGGGCTACCCAGTCGGGACTAACGCCGCGCCATCTCCATCACCCTCAACTATGATCGGGACGTGCTCCTCTTCGAGTTGTTCGCGCCGTTCATCACGATCGTCTGCCTGATCGTCGGCGCACGTCTGCTGATGGCCAACGCGAGGATGCGGGATGTGCCGCCGGAACAACGGCCTGACTCGCTCAAGCCGCCAGCAGCGGATCGCCCGGATGCCCACGAAACCGGCGGCAGGCGTCCGAGCATGTCGCCATGAGAGGCTGGACTTGTGCTAGATGAGCGGCGTCAGTACCCACTCCGTGTCGCCGACGAGCGCGGCGTAGTCGTCTGGCGAGATGGATCGACTGGAGCACTGGCAGGAGACCACGAAGAGCGCCTTCTCCTCGTGCCAGTCGGATCTGGCCACGACGGAATCAAGCGTTCGTCCGGACTGCGTGGAGAGTGAAAGCGTCTCGCCCGCCTTCGGCATCGCCGGCAGGCTTATCCTCTTCCGGAACCGGAACATGCTGTGATCGATCGGGTAGCCGTTCTCGTCCAGGGCGCGGTTCTTCATGTTCGGCACCCGGAGACTCACTTCAACTTCCATCACTACTATATTGCCGCCTGATCGACCCTGCCGCCTAGTATTACCGTGTCGGACGAACTGCCTCGCGGATCAAGCGATGGAGCCTCGGTCGGTTCAGCGCCGGGCCGTGAGCTTGGAAACAGAAAACGGGCCGTGAGTCACGAAGTACTCACGGCCCGCCTTCCTTAGCACGCCGGGCTACCCAGCCCGATTGCTCTCACCCAGAGACGTCGACTAGAAATCCAGCTGCATGCCGAGCTTGATGAAGCGCGCCTGCAGAATCCGCTGCGGCTGGAGCCAGGTCGCATAGGCGATGCTGTAGCTCTGCACCGGATTCACGTTCAGCAGATTGAATATGTCGAGACTCAGGGATGTCCGCGAGCGGCCAAACCTCAAGATCTTGGCCACGCGGAAGTCGAGCTGATTGACCCGATCGCCATACATCGTGCCTGGCTTCACGAGATTCACCGGCACGTTTGCCGCCCCCGTGAGATTCCGCCCCAACGACGGCGAGACGATGGCGTTGGTCGCCGTGTAGTTGGCGTAAATCACCGAACCGGGGTTGTTTTGGAAGGACATGCTGGTCTGTACATCGATCTTCGGAATGTTGTACGAGCCCAGTGCCTTCACGGCCGTCAGGAAATTCGTCGCCTGATGGCAATAGGTCACGCCACCGGTCACGTTGGCGGCAGTCGTATTCCCCTGGGGTGTAATCTGCGCTGACGGCCGCGGCACCGTTGCCGTGCCACTCGCCACATTGAGGCCCGAGCTGATCTCTGGCGACTTGGCCACGACCTCGCAGTTGTCGGTCACCGTGCGCCCGGTACTCACCCCGCCCTGGAGGACGATCTCGTGGGGCAGCCGCGTATTGATGCCGACGTCTACACCGTGCCAGTACTCTGTCTGCTTTCCGTAGTTGCTGGCGAAGGTGACGTAGTCATCCACAACCCCGACCTTGTTCGGGTTGAGGTCATAGAGCGACCCGACCGTGTACCCGCCGCCGCCAGGCAGCCGCGAATCCACCGGTGCCGTGATGCTGTACTGGGTGTAGTCCGCCAGCGTGGTTGCCCGGTTGTCGATCGCGATGAAGTTCTGATACGAGCGGCGGAAGTATGCGACGTCGGCGGACACACCACGAACCACTTCGTGCTGAATGCCCGTCGAGAACTCCCAGTTGGCGCCACGCGCGCCCCAGCCGCGAAGGATGGCCGGATCCACGCTCAAGGTGTTCACCTGCTTGCCGAAGTTCTGGTCCGACATCGGGCCGCATTCCTCGTTCCCCAGCGGGCTTCGTAGATCGCAGTCCGGCACGTAGTTGCCGCGCCGCGGATCGCCGACCGGGTAGAAGCTGTCGTTCCACGACCGCGTGACGGTGTTCGAGAGCAGGTTGATCGGGTTGCTGCCGTCACCGAAGAGCCCCTGTAGCCCGAATGCTTGCATGTACTTGTTCAGGCTCACCCGCACGGCCGTCTTGCCGTTGCCGAACACGTCGTAGACCGCACCGAGCCGGGGCGAGAAGTCCTTCCAGTCCACCCAGTCGAGCTTCGAGAAGGAAATGTCGCGATCTGGAATGAACACCGTTGACCCCAGGTGCTGCTCGGGGAAGTAGATCGTCTGGCGATCGAACCGGACACCCAGGTTGGCGGTCAACCGGCCAAGGGTCCACTTGTCCTGCGCGAAAACGCCCAGGTCCATGCCGATGTTCTCCAGAATGAAGTCCGGCTTGGTTCGTTGCGTGATCTGGTTCGGCACGCCGTTGTTGAAGCGATAGAACATCCCTTCCGGGGCCATCGCCTCATCCCGCTCGCGGGTTGCGTGTGAATTGAAGAAGCCAACCTTCACCGCATGGCTGCCGGTCACGTAGGACACCGCCGCGCGAGCGTTGGTGACGACCGTCAGCGCGCTTCCGTACGGGGTGACTCGTCCATGGTAGACGCGGTTGTTGGCCTGATCGGTCACGCCGATCAGGTCACGAAGCGGACCTTCGCCCGCCGCCCAGGTGTTGCTGGTATTCCTCCAGCGCTCCGGGTGGTAGGAGGCGCCCGCCTCGAAGAGCAGCCGGCTCGTCACCGGAGAGGTCCACGTAAGGGTCGAGAAATCCGTATAGGGATACTGGAGGTCGCTGCCAGCCTCCGGCGAGGTGACCGCCGTGAGATTGTTCTGGCACACGCATCGGAACTGCTTGTCGTAGAAGAAGCTGACCTTGTTCTTCTGGTTGAGCTGCCAGGTGACGCGGGCATTGAGACTCTTCTGCTCGTGCCAGTTGGCGGTCCGCTTCGTTGGATCCGGCTCGTAGGTCCAAATGTCCTTGATGCCGGCGTTCTTGTTGAAGAACCCGCCCGCATAGTTGTCTTCACCGTTCCAACGATAGGCGCCATACCACCACACCTTGTCGCGGACGACTGGACCGCCGCCGCCGGGATTGACGTCCCACAGCTTCCTGATCTCGTTGGGCGTCGTCAGGCCACGGTTCTTCAGGTCCTGGTCGTAGTTGGAGCCCTGCATCTTGGTGCCGCCCATTCCGCTGGCGAAGATGTTGCCGCGGAATGTGTTGCCGCCATCGCGAGGGATGAGATTCACCCGCACGCCGCCGGTGAGCATCTCGGCGCCACCACCGGCGTAATCGATCGCGATCTCCTGAGTGCTGCCCGTGTTCGGCAGATACCCGCTGTATTGCCCCGCGCCTTCCGCGTTATGCGTTGAGAGGCCGTCGATCATCACACGCTGGTCGGCCGACCGGCCGCCGTGCGCCGTGAGGAACACCAATGAGATGGAATTAGTGCCGCCGATATCAGAGCTATTGCTCGTATTCATGGCCGGAATCATGGCGGCCAGGCTGAAGTGCGTACGCGATGACGGGATGTTGTCGATGACGTCTTTTCCCAGGACCTGCTGCTGTCCCACGCTTTGCACGTCCACGATCGGCGAATCGCCGGTGACCGTAATCGTTTCCTCCAGGGACCCGACCCGCAGCTCGGCATTGACCGTGGCGGTGAAGGACCCGGCCAGCTCGATTCCATCGCGCTTGACCGTAGAGAACCCAGGCAACGTGAATGTCATCGAGTAGACACCCGGCCGCAGGTCGATGATCTGGTACTGACCGTTGCCGTCGGTTACCGCCGAACGCACTTTCTCGATCAGCGCTGGGCTCGCTGCTTCCACCGTCACGCCCGGGAGCACGGCCCCCGAGGTATCGCGCACGACGCCTGCCATCGACGCCTGCGCAAAGGCCGCTGCTGGAACTGTCAACAGTCCCACCAGCGCGCACAAGACCATGGTCAACTTACGCATCTTGTTCTCTACCTCCGTTGTCAACGTACAAACCACTCGGGTGTGCGTGGGGCCAGCCACGGTGTGGACACCCCGGTGCACTCGAGATCTTCTCCGGACGGCTGTGCGCTCCGACTCTCGCACGCTGCCGTCCGCCTCACGTCCCGGCACAGCCGGGGGTAACGCCTACTCGTCCAGGCGAAGTTGGGGGGGGGTTGCGACCGTCGCGGCAGCAGACCACCGTCGTGCTAACAGCGGTGCAGTCCGCAGCCGCCTGATACGCGTCGGAGACGCGCGGTTCAGACCGGCAAGTTACCGAAGGAGCGGTGTTACGGTCGCACGTCTTCCACTGGAAATCAACCTATTTTCTTCAGGATTGGAGCGCTACTATGCGAGGTCGAACACGAGGATTTCAGCCGCCTCGGCGCTCCCCGAAGCGGCGCCCGTCAGCCCACCTTGCAAATCAAGCGCGGACTCCTCGCTCACGGCGGCCCCATCGCCTTGGTTGAGGGCTTCCCCATTCAGGGTGACCGCGCCGCGAACCACCTGGACCCAGGCATGCCGCCCTGGACGCAGCTCGAACCGTGTGCCCTCTCCCGCGCCGAGAACGCCTGCGTAGAGGTCCGCGTCCTGGTGGATCGTCAGCGCCCCCTCCCTGCCGTCATGGGCCGCCACCAACCTGAGGCGGCCCCGCTTCTCGGCCGCCGCGAAGGTCTTCTGCTCGTAGCTCGGCTCGATACCGCGCGCAGCCGGCATCAGCCAAATCTGCAGAAAATGCACCGGGTTGTTGGGCGACGGGTTCATCTCACTGTGCAGGACCCCGGTACCGGCGGACATCCGCTGCACGTCGCCGGGTAGAATCACCGAGCCGGTGCCCATGCTGTCCTTGTGCCCCAGCTCGCCCTCGAGGACATAGGAGATGATTTCCATGTCTCGATGGGGATGGGTGCCGAAGCCATGCCCAGGCTTCACGCGGTCCTCGTTGATCACGCGCAGCGCCCGGAATCCCATGTAACGCGGGTCGTAGTACTCACCGAATGAAAACGTGTGGCGGCTGTCCAACCAGCCAAAGTCGGCGCGCCCCCGCTCCGCGGCTGGTCGTCGTACGATCATGGTGCGATGATATCAACGCCTACTGCAGGATGCGTGAGATTGGAAGAGCTTTCTCGGTGTCTCCGTGATACGTGGACGTGAAAAGTGCACCAATACCCATCCAACGCTCTCAGTCCAGCATGAGTGACGTCCGCCTGGGAACCGACGTGCTGCTCGCCTCAGGACGGCTGTCCGGCGCGCGTGTAGGCATCGTCTGCAATCATGCGTCAATCGACCTCGGCTTTCGCCATATCGTCGATCGGCTCGCGTCGGAGGGAAGAGGCAAGAACGGCGGTGGACGCCACGGCGCGGGCTCGTTGACGCTTGGCGCAATCTTCGGTCCTCAGCACGGATTCGGCTCGGACGTGCAGGACAACATGGTGGAAACGCCTCACCGGGACGACCGGTCGCGCGGCGTGCCGATCTACTCGCTGTACAGCGAGACGCGCGAACCGACGGCCGAGATGCTGAAGGGTCTCGACGTCCTGGTGATCGATCTGCAGGACATCGGCGCCCGCATCTACACCTACATTTACACGATGGCCAACTGCCTTCGCGCGGCGGCACGGCACGGCGTCCCGGTCGTCGTGTGCGACCGGCCGAACCCCATCGGCGGCGCGATCGAAGGGGCCTCGCTCGTCCCAGGATACGAGTCGTTTGTTGGCCAGTTTCCGATCCCGATGCGGCACGGCATGACGATCGGTGAGCTGGCGCGGCTGTTCAACGAGGCGTTTGAGATCAGAGCGCCGCTCGAAGTCATGGCCATGGAAGGGTGGCGCCGCACCATGTACGCGGACAGCACCGGACTGCCCTGGGTGATGCCCTCCCCGAACATGCCAACGCTCGAGACGGCGGTGGTCTACCCGGGCACGGTGCTGTTCGAGGGAACACAGTTGTCGGAAGGGCGCGGTACAACACGGCCGTTCGAACTCGTGGGGGCGCCGTGGATCGATGCCGGGCGATTCGCGGACGCCATGAACACGCTCGGCTTACCTGGCGTCTACTGCCGGCCGGCGGCCTTTGAACCGACCTTCCAGAAACATGCACAGCAGCCCTGCGGCGGCTGCCAGCTTCACGTCACCGACCGCGAGCTGTTCCGGCCGGTCATCACCGGTGTTGCCCTGATCGGCACGTTCCGGCAGCAGAGCCCCGCGCGATTCGCGTGGAGACAGCCTCCGTACGAGTACGAGCACGACAAGTTGCCGATCGACATCCTTGCCGGCTCGAACGAGTTGCGCCGCCAGATCGAGGCCGAGGTGCCTCTCGCGGAGATCTCGACAGGCTGGCGCGAGGACGAGGAGGCGTTTGCCAGGCTGAGCGCGCCGTACCGGCTCTATTGAGGCCACAGTCTCCATGCTCAAGGCCCACGGCCAGACGGTATCCGCCGCACCTCGAAAGCCACGCCCGTACTTCGTCAACCTGCCGGTGGATCTCGCGTGCATCGGAGGCCTCTCGCTCGTCACGTTCCTGCTCCTGTACTTCCTGCACAGCGGCGCCCGTACGAGCACGGTGATTTCGCTCGGAGCAAGCCTCGTCTGGATCGTCAACTATCCCCATTTCTCCGCAACGAGCTATCGGTTGTATCGCTCGCGGGAGAACATGGACCAGTACCCGCTCACGGCCTATCTCGTGCCGTTCCTCTTGCTGGCCGGAGCGGCGCTTTCGCTGCAGTCCCCAACGGGGATAGCGCCCTACTACGTGAAGTTCTTCCAGATCTGGTCGCCCTATCACTTCAGCGGCCAGAGCTTCGGCATCGCGATGATCTACGCGCGGCGCGCGGGCATCGCCTTCTCCGGTCTCGAGCGCCGGATCTTGCGCTGGTTCATCTTCAGCACGTACCTGTCTCTGATGGCCACAATCGAAACCGGCGTGCGGAGCTACCAGTTCTTTGGCGTCACGTTCCCGGCGTTGGGGCTGCCACCGGTTGTGGCGGAAATCGGGCAGTGGCTGGTGCTGGCCCTCGGCTCGGCACTCATCGCCGTACTGGTGCTGCGGCCGCTCGTGCGCCATGGGCAGGTAGCCTGGATGGCGCTCGTGCCGGCGGCCACGCAGTATGTCTGGTTCGGTCTGGGGCAGCAGCTCCCGAGCTTCGCCGAGTTCATCCCGGCCTTTCACTCGGTGCAGTACCTGCTCATCGCCTGGTCCATGCAGCTCAAGGAGCGGCTCGACGAACAGCAGCTCGCCGGCTCCGCGCGGTTCGTCGCCAGCGAATCCGTTCGATGGCTGGCGGCGAACATTGCCGGCGGCTTCGCCCTCTTCTGGGGCCTGCCGCACGCCGTGTCGTGGATCGGCGGACACGACCTTGGCCTGACCACGGCGATCTTCTTCGCCGCGATACAGATTCATCACTTCTTCGTGGACGGCGTGATCTGGAAGTTGAAGAATCCCCGCGTGATGTCGCCCATGCTGGTGAACGTGGACGAGCTGCTCCACGCACCCCGGTCCCCGCGCGCCGGCGCACCGGTGCCGGCCTGAGATGCCCGATCCTCTGCTCGCCACGCTTGTCGGGTTGATGATCGCGGGCGGGCTGTCGATCTTCGGCCTTGCCGGCCGCCTGCGCGCCAGCGTCGTCGCCTCGCTGGGCCTCGTCGTCGCGATGCTCGGGGGGTTCTATCTCTACGTGGTCTTTTCGCCTGCCTCACCCACGAACACCGTGCTGAGCGTGGCCCTCTTCCTCGGGTCCGCCATTCTCTTCCGTCTGCTCAGCAGCTTTGAATCGCCCCGGTGAGGGCGCCGACCGTCAACGTCCGGAACATCAGGAACGCGTCTTGGCAATGCCTGGCGCCTCTGCCTCCTGGGCTGTGGCAGGGGCCAGATGGTGGGTGGTCAGATGCGTTTTCAACAGCGCGAACGCATCGCCAGGAGAATTCGCGCGCTGGAGCAGGTGCAGGTCCCCTTCAACGATGGCGCCCGACTCGAGCATCGGCGTGAAATTGAGCACCTGGTCCCAATACTCCGTGCCGTAGAGCACGATCTGCATCTGCTTGGCGAGCTTCTCGGTCTGCATCAGGTTCAGTGTCTCGAACAGCTCGTCCAGCGTTCCGAAACCGCCTGGAAAAATCACGAGAGCCTTGGCCAGGTAGGCGAACCAGAACTTCCGCATGAAGAAATAGTTGAACTCGAAGTGGAGGCCTTCGGTTACGTAGCGATTGACACCCTGCTCGAACGGCAGCTTGATGTTGAGTCCGATGGTCTTTCCTCCCGCCTCGCGCGCGCCGCGGTTGGCGGCTTCCATGATGCCCGGCCCGCCTCCGGACGTCACGACGAAGCGATGGTGCGCACCTTCGAGCGTCTGCGACCATTCCGTGAGGCGCTTTGCCAGCTCGCGGGCTTCCCCGTAGTACCGCGACCCTTCGAGCATCCGCGAGGAGCCGAAGATGACGACGGTGTCCTGAATGTTCTGGGCCCTGAAGCGGCCCAACGGCTCGAGGTACTCGGCGAGAATGCGAAGGGGCCTGGCATTCTCGCTTTCAAGGAACGCGCGGTCGAGGTACGGGAGCAACTGCGAATCCATGTCACACCCTCTGCAGCTTCAGAAAATTCAGCGGCCCTGGCGCGAGTTCGGGCGAGATGCTCACCAGCACGATTGCCGACCCGGCCGGGACGGATCCCCTGGCCACCAGCGTCTGTCCGATGCGGCCGGCTGCTTCACTGATATCGCCGGTGAGATCCGTCAGGACCGATACGACACCCCACGCCAGCGCGAGCTGGCGCGCGACAGCGGGCTGATCGGTGACGGCGTAGATCGGCGCCCGCGGCCGAAGCGCCGACAGGGCATGCGCTGTCTTGCCTCTACGCGTCAGCGCGACGATCGCCGTAGCATCGCCACGCTCGGCCAGCGTCACCGCCGCCTCGCAGAGCGCACGGCCGTGGCTTCCAAGCACGCCGGACGCGCCGAAGGCGTGCGGAGGAGGCGGCGCCCCGGCAAACAGCATCCGCGCAACGGGCTCGATCCCCTCCGCGTCACGGATCACCCGGTCAAGCGTCTCGACGGCACGCACGGGATAGGCCCCGACTGCCGTCTCCCCCGCCAACATGATGGCGTCCACGCCGTCGTCCACGGCATTCGCCGCGTCGCTGACCTCCGCGCGGGTTGGCCTCGGCTCCTTGACCATTGACTCGAGCACCTGTGTCGCGACGATGACCGGCACGCCCAGGGCTCGCGCGCGACGTGTCACGTCCTTCTGCACCCGTGGCACGCGCTCGAGCGGCAGTTCGAGGCCCAGATCGCCGCGGGCCACCATGACGGCGTCGGCTTCCTGGAGAATCTCATCGATCCGTGCCACGGCTTCGGGTCGCTCCAGCTTCGCTATGAACGGAAGATGGTGTGCACCGGCGGCACGAGCCGCCTCACGCGCGCGACGAATGTCCGCGGCATTCTGCACAAAGCTCAGGGCAATCAGGTCGATCCCGGCGGCAATGGCAAACGCCAGGTCATCGAGATCCTTCGACGTGATTGCCGACGCCGCGAGCGCCACGCCTGGCGCATTGATCCCCTTGTGGGACCCGAGCTCGCCGCCGTCGATCACCCGGGTGACGACCTCGGTGGAGCTGGTGTCCTCAACTCGCAACTGGATGCGACCATCGTCCAGCAGGAGTACGTCGCCGCGGCGGACCGCGGTGGGCAGCGGCTCGAATGTCGTGGAGACGCGTCCTGCTTCGCCCTCGAAATCGCCCACCGCTATTCGCAGCTCGTCGCCGGGCGCGAGATGAATCGACTTGTCGCCGCGAAGCGCCCCCGTACGGATTTTCGGTCCGCCAAGATCCCCCAGGATCGCGATACACGTTCCCGATCGATCGGCGGCAGCACGAATCCTTGCGATCGCACGGCCATGGCTCTCGTGCGTTCCGTGCGAGAAATTGAGGCGGAAGATGTCCACGCCGGCGACGAGGAGATCGCGAATCGCCTCCTCGCTGCTCGTGGCCGGACCGATCGTGGCGATGATCTTGGTGTGACGCATGGCGAGAGGGTTATAGGTTACAGGGGACACCTGTCCCCTGTAACCTGTACTCTGTAACCTGTAACCATCATGACGATCACCGTGTGGCTGGAGAGTGCGATCCGCGACGCTGAGCGCCGCGGGCTTCCGACACTGCGACCGCTGCTCGAGGCGCTGGCGCGATCCACGTCGGCGCTCAGGGCCGCGGACTGGAACGAGAACGCGGCCGGCGAGCACGGGCCGTCCACGGACGTCAATGGCCGCTGAAAGAAACGCTGACAAGGACGCCGGACGAGATGCCGAGCCGCGGACCATCGCCGATCTTGCCGCCGCGCTGAAGGCCCGCGAGCTGACCTCGGTGTCGGTCGTCGATCGATGCCTCCAGCAGATCGCCGAACGCGACGGTACGTTGAACGCCTTCATCACCGTCCTGTCCGACGCGGCGCGCGAACAGGCGCGGGAGGCGGATCGGGAGATCGCGGCAGGCGGACACCGCGGCCCCCTGCACGGTGTACCTGTCTCGCTCAAAGACCTCATCGACCTGAGAGGCACGCCGACGACCGCCGCCTCACGTGTACGCCAGGGCCACGTGGCCGCGCAGGACTCGCCGGTTGCCGCCCGCCTGCGCGAAGCCGGCGCGGTGTTCATCGGCAAGACGAACCTCCACGAGTTCGCGTTTGGCACGACGAACGAGGAATCGGCCTACGGCCTGGTCCGTCATCCGCTGGACCCGACCCGCTCCCCGGGAGGGTCCTCCGGCGGCTCGGCCGTTTCAGTCGCGACGGGCATGGCATGGGCGTCGATCGGGACCGATACCGGCGGCTCCGTGCGGATTCCCTCGGCGGCATGCGGCCTCGTCGGATTGAAGCCGGGATTCGGCGAGGTGCCGGTCGAAGGCATTATTCCGCTGAGCACGACGCTGGATCACGTCGGCCCGCTGTGCCGATCAGTTGGCGATGCGCGCATCGTGTATGGCGTGCTTCGCGGCCAGGCTCCGTCGGTGGCACGAAAGGAGGCGCGTGGCCTGCGCCTCGGCATTCCGCGCGAGTATTTCCTGTCTGTGCTCGACGCGGATGTCGCGGCAGGGTTCGAGGCCACGTGCGCGCGCCTGCGTGATGCAGGCGTGGTCATAGACGAGGTCTCTATACGGCACGCGGCCGACATCGCGCCCGTCTACCTCCACATCGTGCTCGCGGAAGCCGCGGCCTATCACGCCAGAACGCTGGAGAGCCGGCCGGGCGACTACACGCCGAACGTGCGCCTGCGGCTCGAGATGGGGCGCTACATCCTCGCCGAAGACTACGCGCGCGCCTTGCGCGGGCGAGAGATGCTGCGGCACGAGGTGGATGCGGCTCTCGGCGACCGCGACGGCCTGCTGCTGCCGGCGCTTGCGGTGCCCGCCACGACACTGGGGGCGGACACGGTCCGTGTCGGCTCGAGCACCGGTGTCACCGACGAGCCAATCCGCAACATCACGCTGCGGCTCACGCACCTCTTCAACGTCACCGGCCATCCGGCGATCACGCTGCCGTGCGGTGCCACGCCTGAGGGGCTGCCGATCGGGGCTCAGATCGTCGGGCACTCGAACCGGACGCCGGATCTGCTCGACGTGGCCAGCGCGCTCGAGCGCTACGTCACCCCAGATGCCGCAACCCCACGTGGCATTCCCCTCTCCGGCGCCGCTCCCGCCGCGTCGCGCAACTGATCTGTGCTGACTCGTCTCTTCCACGCCTGGGAGCATCGCCTCGCCTCGGTCAGCAAGGATCGGCTGGTCCGGCCGTTCGACTGGGGGCTCGACTGGCTCCCGCCTTCGCCGGAGGATTTGGTCACACAGGCGCCGGCCGCACCTTCCGCGACACTCGGACCCGAGCATCTGGTGCGCGCCTGGGTTGACGACGTGATGGCCGATACCGGCGCCTTTTTCGACGCAGGTATCTGTGAGGACTACGCGTTCATCCCCGCGGAGCGCCAACCTGGCCAACCCCGTGCCGCCCTGCCCACGGATGGAGCCGGCACACTTCGGTTCTCGAGCGCGCTCGTCACGCCGCATCCCGAGAACAATACGGTCACCGCGCGGTGGTTTCCCTCAGTAGAAGGGACCCGGGGGCGGGCCGTCGTGGTACTGCCGCAATGGAACTCGGATCCGGGAGGGCACGTCGGCCTCTCCCAGCTCCTGGCCCGCTTCGGTGTCTCGGCGCTCCGTCTCAGCCTGCCCTATCACGATGGGCGCATGCCGCCCGAGCTGACTCGTGCCGACTACATCGTCAGCGCCAACGTCGTGCGCACCGTGCAGGTATGCCGGCAGGCCGTGCTCGACGCGCGGCGCGCGGTTGCGTGGCTGGCCGGCCAGGGGTACGAGCGGATCGGGATTCTCGGCACGAGCCTCGGTTCCTGCCTTGCCATGCTGACCGCTGCGCATGAACCGCGGATCCGAGCGCAGGCGCTCAACCATGTCTCGCCGTGGTTCGCCGACGTCGTGTGGCGGGGTCTCTCCACGCGTCACGTGCGCGCGGGCCTCGACGGGCACATCGACCTCGACACGCTGCGCGCGCTCTGGCGGCCTATCAGCCCATTCTCTTATCTCGATCGGGCCACGCAGACGCGCACCCTGCTCGTCTACGCCCGCTACGACCTTACCTTTCCGGTCGATCTCTCCCGTCTGCTGATCGATGAGTTCGCGAAGAGGGGACGTCCGCACGAGACGGCCGTCCTGCCATGCGGGCACTACAGCACCGGCAACGCGCCGTTCAAGTTCCTCGATGCGTACGTGTTGACGCGGTTCCTGAGGAAGAGTCTCTAGGTCCAGGGTTCCTTCGCTCCTGCGAAGCCCCGAGGCACCGAGAGGCGAGATGTAGCCATGGCGATGTAGCCGTAGAGGCGGACCTTCAGGTCCGCCTACAACGCGGCGGAAAGAATCCGCGGCTCGCCAAGACCGAGACTTGGGAGCGAGTCGGCAATGGCCGCGTGATCGCCCACGATGAGCGTCGTGAGTCGCGGTGGGTCGAGATACTCTCCGGCCACGCGCGTCACGTCGTCTGCTGTGACCGCATGTACCTTGGGGATGAAATCTTCGAAGTACGAATCAGAGAACCCATAGAGCGCGAGCTGCGCCACCGACCGCGCCACCTGCGGGCCGGTCTCGAAGTTACGCGAGTATCCCCTGGTGAGCGAGGCCTTCGCCAGCGCCATCTCCTGCGCCGACGGTGGGCGTGAGCCGCGCACTCCCTCGAACTCGTCGAGCGTGTCGCGAATCGCCTCGGCCGTGGCGGCCGTCCGCACGCTGGTCTGCACGAGCAGAGGCGAACGTCCGCGGCGCCAGTCGAAGCCGCTGCGCGCCCCATAGGTGAGCCCCTTCTCTTCGCGGAGCTTCAACATGATGCGGCTGACGAACTGTCCGCCGAGCACCGCGTTCATCACGAGCAGCGCGGCGTAGTCCGGCGTGTCCCGACGCGCCGAGAGATGGCCAATCCTCAACTCCGACTGCGCGGCGCCTTCGCGCGGCACGATCGCCAGACGAGGAGCCCCGGCCGTCGGCGGCTCGATGCTGTCCGCGGCCGCGAGCCGTTCCCCACCGGTCCCGGCCACGCTACCCGTCCCACTCGCCCCACCAGGCCAGCTCCCAAACGCCTGCTGTGCCACGTATGCGAGGTCGTCGTGCCCCATCGCTCCCGCGATTACCAGCGTGGCGCGTGATGGACGGAACGTCGAGGCATGAAACCGCGCGACATCCCCACGGACCATACGCTGGAGCGACCCGTCTGTTCCAATCGAGAGGTGACCGTATGGATGGCTGCCGTACAACAGGCGGAGAAACGCCCGCTCGGCCACGGCAGGGGGGAGGTCCTTCAGCTGCTTCAGGCGATCCAGACGCAGCTGCCGAACGCGGTCGAAATCGTCCTGTCGCAGGCTGGGCCGGGTCACGATATCGGCGAGGAGCGTCGCCCCGCGCCCCGCGAATCGCGTCATGGTCGTGAGAGTGAACGTCGTGGCGTCGGGGGCCACATCCACGTCGTAGTCACCTCCAATGCGCGCGAAGGCGTCAGAAACGTCGATGGCCGACAGCGACCCGGTGCCTTCGTCAGCCATATCCGCCGTCAGCGCGGCAAGCCCTTCGAGCTGTGCCGGGTCAGCGCCGGATCCACCGTCCACTTGCAGCACGAACGTCACGATCGGCAGGCCAGGGTGCTCGATCGTGCGAAGCTGCAACCCATTCGCGAGGCGGTGGCGGACAATCGCGGGAAAACGAAAGGTCGGGTCGTCTCCGACCGCCGGCATCCTGGAGCGATCGACACCCATCACGACACCAACACAGGTTCAGACCCGGAGAGCGCGAGCCCGGGCTGTCCCGCCGGCACCACGCTCAGAAGGACGCGGCGATCAAACGCGAGGTACGCCTTCGCGGCGGCGCGTACAGAATCGCGCGTGGCGGAACGGTACCGCTCAAGATCCGTCGCGAAGTAGCCAGGATCTCCCTTGAAGACGTTGTAGGCGTTGAGCTGATCAGACTTGCCGCCGAAGCCGCCCACCGTCTGGAGACGGTACAAGAAGTGGGCTTCGACCTGCGCCGCGCCACGCTCCATCTCAGCCTCGGTGGGACCGTCCGTCGCGACCCGCTGGAGCTCCTGGTCGATCACGGCCACGATGTCTGTGAGGGAGTGACCCGGAGCGGCGGTTGCAACGAGCAGGAAGAACCCGGCAATCTCACGCGAGCTCTGATAGGCGGCAACGTCGAGGGCCAGCCGTTTCTCGTAGACGAGCGTACGGTACAAGCGCGAGGTCTTACCGTTACCGAGCAGATCACCCAGCAGATCCATATCCGCGTCGTCGGCCCCAAACATCTCCGGGGAATGCCACGCCATGTACACACGTGGCATCTCGACGCGATCCTCCAGCAGCAGCTTGATCTCGTGGGTGAGCTCCGCGTGGGCACGAACCGCCGCCGGGCGAACGCCGGCCGGTAGCTCGCCGAAGTAGCGCTCCGCCAACTCGAAGGCACGCTCCGTGTCGATGTCCCCTGCCAACGACAGCGACGCGTTCGACGCGTGATAGTAGGCTCGAAAGAACGCCTGCACCTCGTCGAGCTGCATGGCGCGGATGTCGTCCGCCGCGCCGATCGTCGGCCAGTGGTACGGATGGTCCCCAAGGTACAGCGCCGCCGAGAGGGCCATCGTCGCCAGGCCGTACGGGCGATTCTCGTAGTTCTGCCGTCGCTCGTTGAGCACGACCTCACGCTGTGTCTCGAACCGCTCGCGCGTCACCGCCGGAAGGAGGTATCCCATCCGGTCCGATTCCATCCAGAGCGCCAGATCCACGGCGCTTGTCGGCACCACTTCCCAGTAGTTCGTCCGATCGGAGTTGGTCGATCCGTTGAGGAGCGCGCCGGCCTGCTGGAGCGGCGCGAAGTAGCTGGAGTTCTGATGCTCGGACCCCTCGAACATCAGGTGCTCGAACAGGTGCGCAAAGCCCGTGCGACCGGGATGCTCGTTCTTCGAGCCGACGTGGTACCAGACGTTCACCGCCACCATCGGCACGTGGTGATTCTCGTGGACGAGGACGTCGAGCCCGTTCGTGAGCGTCCGCTTCGCGAACGGGAGATCGATCTGGGTCACGGCGCCGGCTACCGAATTTGAATGAGCGGAATCTTGCCCTTGTTGGCTTCGGCGCTCTGATGCGCGGCGATGGACACCTGGGCCGCCGTCCGCTCCGCCACCGTGAGAAACGCGCGGGCGGCCGGAGATGCGGAATCACCGATGACGAGCGGCACCCCGGAATCGCCGCCTTCGCGGATGGCCTGGTACACCGGCAGCCGCCCGAGGAAAGGCACACCCATTTCGGCGGCCAGCGACTCGCCGCCGCCGTGTCCGAAGATGTCGGACTCGTGATGGCAGTTCTCGCAGGCAAAGTAGCTCATGTTCTCGACGATACCGATCGGCGGGATGTTCAGCTTCTGATACATCCTGATCGCGCGACGGCTGTCGGCAAGGGAGACCTTCTGTGGAGTCGTCACGACGATCGCGCCAGCCACCGGCACCGTCTGGCTCAGGCTCAGCGCCACGTCGCCCGTGCCGGGCGGCATGTCCACGATCAGGTAGTCGAGGTCCCTCCACGCGACGTCGCGAAAAAACTGCTGGACCGCGCTGTGCAGCATCGGGCCGCGCCAGATGATGGCCTGATCGTCCTGCGTCAGGAAGGCCATCGACACGATCTGCGCGCCGTATCGCTCGGCCGGCACGATACGCTGGCCGTCGGTTTCGAGCTGCGTGCCGCTGAGGCCGAGCATGATCGGCACGTTGGGACCATAGATGTCGGCGTCGAGGATCCCCACGGTGCTCCCGCACTTGGCGAGCGCCAGTGCCAGGTTCACGGCCACGGTCGTCTTGCCGACACCGCCCTTGCCCGCGCCGACGGCGATGACGTTCTTCACGCCCGGCAGCGGCATCTTGCCCGCTCCGGGCGCCGACACCGACCGCACTTTCGCCGTGAGCTGCACCGTGACTTCGGCCACACCCAGCGCGCGCACCGCCGCCACCGCCTGGTCGCGCATCTGATCCTTGACCGGGCATGCAGGAGTCGTGAGCTCGATGGTGAAGGAGACCCGGGCACCGTCGATCACCAGATCCTTGACAAACCCCAGGGTCACGATGTCGCGGTGAAGGTCGGGATCAACGACGGCGCGAAGAGCGCCGAGGACGGACTCCCGGTCAGGCATCGTGGCGAGCATCATGTGATCTTATCGCGTTCACGCTGTCACGCCCCTCGACTTCCCTCGGAGCGCCCACAACAGGAGTCGAAGGACGGAAGGGCTCAGGCGTATTGATTATCGAGGCGACATCGGCGCTAGGACGCAGCCGCCGCGGGCTCGAAGAGGCGGCGTCCATCCTCGGTGAGCAATGTCCAGAGCGCATAGGCGCCCAGCGCCGTCCCGAACGGGAGCACGAGGAGATTGGCGACTGAGAGCCCGAGCGTCACGGCGCGCCCCCAGTGGTGGCGCCGATTCAACAGGAGCGCCGCCCAGACGTGCGCGCCGCCCCAGATCAGGGCGAAGGTCCCCATGACTGCGAATGCCCCGGCCGTGAGACCGGCGGCCAGCGCCATCGGCTGCCCGTCTGGGCCGAGCAGGATGGCCAGTGCACCGGCGCCCAGCAGGAGCATCGAGAGTCCGATGAGCACGGCCAGCGCGCCCCAGAGGCGAACCAGAATGCCGAGAATCGCGAGATGGCGCTCCATCCGGTCGGCCGTCAATCAACGAGAATGCGGAGTTCGATTCGCGTGGCGGCGTCGTGGCGAGGCGCAACGGAGAAGTAGAAACGTGTGCCGTGGGAGACCCCGGCAGGCACACGCACCTGGACCTGATGCCGGAGGAACTCTGCACCACGTCCAACGCATCGTTCGCACGGGACGGGCCACGTTTCACCGCGGCCGCCACAGGCGCCGCACGTGCAGCGCACCGACACGTCAAGCGGCACCGTGGCCCCATCGCGCGCCTCTCGACGTGAGAGCTGAACGGCCGCCGGCAGTGCCTCCGTACGCTCGTGGGCCACGAACGCGCGGCGCACACGATCCACCGCACGCGCCACGGAGGGAAAGTCAACGACGACTTCGTCGGCAAAACAGCATGCGTCGGGTCGGCTATCGTCGCCACCCCTCACCGCGACATGATGTCCGCCAATCGGTCGAAAAATACGCCGAACCATTGAACTATTGGTACCATAGGGTTCGCCCATGGAGATGTCAATCGACGCGAAGGAATGTCCAATGTGCGGCGAGAGGATGCGGCTCGTCCCGCGCGAGGTCGTCGATCGGATACCTGGTACCCCGAAGACCACTACGACCCGGTATCAGGAGTGGCTCTGCCCGGAGTGCGACTACTTCGAGGAAAGCGAGGGAACGGAGGGCTGAGGAGCGGGACCGCCGGCGCGTCAGCGCGCGCCGAGGGTCAGCAGCAGTTCTTTCCTGAGGCTTTCGTCCATTTCTTCGAAGTTCATGGCGTTCTCGCACTCGTCACAGAGCAGCTCGAGTACGTTGGGACGTCCCTCTTCAGAGACCTCGACTCGTGAGTCGTCGAGGTGCACGACGTGCATCTGCAGCGTTTTCACGAGAAAATTCTGGTCGTTCCCACAACTGGGACACGTCAGCGCCAAGCGCGGCTCCTCTTTGATCGTCAACGGATACTCCTGAACTCCGATTGTAGGGGATGGGATCCGCGGGGCGCAATGAAATAAGCGCCTATTCTCCCCTGTTTCGGATCAATTTTCGCCTGGAACACCAAGGCGAACGACATTTCCGGCCTGATGACCGTGGTCCAGGCAGTGCGGACCCTTCACCTCGACCAACTCGAGTTCAACAATGGTTGGGCGCGCTCGGTAGACGCCGGCCACGCATCCGCACGGCATCGATTCAAGGGCGACAAACGACATCGACGAGGCCCCCGGCTCTCTCGACGTTGAATGGAGAGTGGTCATACCAGTTAGACTGCGCCGCCCCCGGAATGGTCCCTGCCCTCGCCACGGGCGTAAATAAGCCGCGCATCGACCGTCAAGCCGGGGAACATCTGCACGGCCGCTTGCCGGTACAGATCTATCTGTGCCCTGTGCTCTGGCCGTGGCTTCCCGGTCTTGAATTCCAGCAGCGTTATCCGGTCGCCTTGACGTACCAGACAGTCGATCGTGCCGCGAAGAAACTGGTCTCCGGTGCGCATGGTGAACGGAACCTCGTGCATGCGCTCGCCGGTCTCGTAGAGGGCCATGACATCCTCCCGCCCGCACAAGACCCGGTACGCATCCACGGATTCCTCGATAAACGCCTGAAGGTCATTCAAGTCCCCGACTTCTTCCGGCCGCAACATGTGACGCGCCGCCATGCGAAGCTCATCGGGAGTCGCGTTGGGCCGCATGCCCACCCGCTGAAGCAGCCGGTGGACGAGCGTACCCAGCAAACGATCGGAGTCGGAGCCACTGCTGCGCCGTGACCGCGCAGCACCGACAGCGACCGCCGCGCCAATCGTCAAACGTGGGGACGGTGACGCGGGGATGGGCGCAAAGTCAGTCTCTTCCGCCAAGACCGCGGCCGCGGGAGCCCTGGAGTCGATGGAAGCCTCCTTCCCCTCGACGCCGGTGGAGATACGAAAGTGATGCACCGTGCCCGACGCGGCCTGCCATTGCGCGAAGCCTTCAGCCTCCGCGGCTGAAGCCGCGGCGGCGAAGCGCTCCAGCAGAGGAGGTGGCAGGACCTCCGCGAGGCTGCCACGGCCTGGCTTCATCCGGCCGTCCTTGAGGGCCGAGCCCAGGTACAAGCGGTCGCGCGCGCGCGTCAACGCGACGTACAGCAGCCGCTTGGTCTCCTCCCGCGCCTTCCCCACCGCGTCGTCATCAGCCGCCGATTCAAAATCACCGACGGCCACCGACGTGCCCTCGTGGTCGTCGGACACGCGAATCGCGTCGCGGCGGCTGCCCGTGCCGCGGGACAGGTTCACGAGGAAGACGACGGGAAACTCGAGACCCTTTGATGCGTGCACGGTCATCAGGTTGACGGCATCGAGCGCGTCAATCGACGCGTTCGACTCGTCACCGATCGCCAGACGGTCGAGGTGCGCGGCGATGCGGCCCAGCGTGGCATAGCCGCGGTTCTGGATCCGCCGGACAAGAGCCCGCACCTTCTTCAGATTCTCGCGCGCCTGTTGGAAGCGGCGTCCACGCATTTCCAGGGCGTATGCCGACTCCGCGAGGACGACATCGAGCAACTCGGCCGGCGGGATCCGGTCCACGAGGCCACGCCAGCGTCCAAAGGCCTCCCGCGCGGCGGCGAGGGCCTGCCGGTCCGGCTCGTCGAGCAGCGGCGTCGCCCCCGGCCCGGCCGCGGAGCGCATCGCCTCGGCGAGCCGTGGAGCCAGCACGCGCAGCCCTTCGTCGGAGATCCGGACGAACCGTGAGCGCATGACCGCCGCCGCGCGGAGATCGGACTGCGAGTCCGCAAGGTACCAAAGGAGCGCGAGCACGTCCTTGATCTCATCGGCGTCGAAGAAGCCAAGCCCCTTGTATACGTACGCGGGAATGCCGCGGCGCTCGAGGGCATCCTCGAACGCCCGGTGGCTTTCGCGCGTGCGAAACAGGAGGCCGATGTCTCCGGGGCGGATCGCGCGATAGACACCGCTCTCGCGATCGCGAACGGCGGCCCCCGACTCAATCAGTCGTGAAATCTCCACCGCCGTGACCTCGGCGCAGGCGTCGGGCGTCTCCGCCACGACGATCCCCAATGCTCCAGTCTCTTCCCTCACACCGGCGCCAGAGGACACGTCGAGCGGAAAGCGGTCCTGCTCGTCGTACTCAAACGCATCGGCACGAGCGGGTGCCTTGTCGATGTCCTCGCACACATCATTGACGAATGCCAGCAGGGCTGGCACGGACCTGAAGCTCCTGGAAATGGCGCGGCGCACGTCGCCCTCCGGACGCAACGCGTCGAGATAGCGCGCGGCCTCGTGCAAGAGCGAGACATCCGCGTCGCGGAAGGCATAGATCGACTGCTTCCGGTCGCCGACGACGAAGATCGACGGGGGAAGCGGCCCGCCGTACGCGGCCCCCTCCCCTGCGCCCCATGACTCGATGAGCAGCGCAACCAGTTCCCACTGGGCCCGGCTCGTGTCCTGGAACTCGTCCACCAGGAGGTGGTGATACCGCGATTCGAGGCGATAGCGGCTTTGGGAAAACTCCTCGCGCCGGCGCAGCAGCTCCAGTGCCCGCATGAGCACGTCGGAAAAGTCGAGCACGGCACGGGCATCGAGCGTGTGCCGGTATTCCGTTTCGGCAATCGCGTACATCCGCGACGTCCCGTGCGCCACCAGGACATTCAGGTCGCGCCGATACGCCTCGGACACGCGCAGGATGTCGGCCGCGTGTGCGAGGACAAGGTCTCGGTGCCGGCCCCACGCGGGCCCAACCGGAAAATCGGCCTTCTTGTACTGGAGCTTCTTTCTGACCTCGCCCTCCTGGGTCAGGAAGTGGTCCCGTGCGTGCGTGAACGTCGCACGGACCGCCACGGGGTCAAGCGCGGCGCTGGACTCCATCGCAACCGTCAAGCGGCGGAGGCCGCGCGCGAGGAGCACGAACTCAGGCCGCGCGGGGCCAGCGTGAATGAAGCCCTCGAGGCCGTCCTGCATCGCGTCGAACACCTCGAGCAGCGCGGCCGCGGCGCGGCGGACGACAATCGCAACAGTAAGATCGCGCGGCCCGGCGGTCAGGTACTTCGCGAGCACGGCCGGCGCGACCAGACGGCGCTGCAGCAACGCGGTCAGCCCGAGGCGTGCCCGTCGTTCGCCCAGATGCGCGAAGACGAGGGCGACCCGCTCATCCTCCTGTGCGAGGCCACGACAGATTCGCATCGCACGATCGAGTGCCTCGTCCACCAGACGCGGGACCTCTGTTTCATCGGCGAGCGAAAAGCCAGGGTCGAGATCGGCCTCGAGTGGAAACTCGCGCAGCAGCGACAGGCAAAAGGCGTCGATCGTGCTGATCGCGATGTCGCTGGTCCGATCCCGGAGCTCCCGCCAGCGTGCCGCCGGAATCTCTCCCCGCTCGGCTGCCGCCCTGAGCGTGGTGACGATGCGCTCGCGCATCTCGGCGGCCGCCTTCCGCGTGAAGGTGATGGCGAGGATGTTCGAGGGATCGACGCCGAGACGCAGCAGGTTGACATAGCGGTCCACGAGCACGCGCGTCTTCCCCGTACCCGCCGACGCCTCGAGCACCACATTGAAACGAGGATCGACCGCGCGTGCGCGCCCCTGGCGGTCGCGTTCGGCGATACGGGCGTCCACGGCCGATGACATCGGCTCCCCGTCTTCGAAAGGATGTTTCGGACTAGTCACCGACGTAGTCCTTCCGACACACCGATGCGAAGGCGCAATAGCCGCAGATCGTCGGATCGTGCGGCCGCGGCGGAAACTCGCCGCGGCCAACGCCATCGACAACGTCAAACAGCCGGCCGCGAGCCGCCGCGAGCACGGCAGGCGCGTCGCTGCCGCCGCTGCGGATCGCGGGAGCGAACGAACGTGTGCCGGAGAAGGCGACGTATGCCGCCTCGTCAACCTCCCATCGGTTGCCGTCGCGGTCGTTGAGCCGCTCCTGGGCGCAGAGCGCGTAGATCGGGACCTGCAGGGCACGCTTGATGCTGGGCGCGCGGCCGGACTTGTAGTCGATCACCCGGAGGCGACGGCCCTCCAACAGATCAACGCGATCGGCGACGCCTTTCAGCGACACGCGGCGTCCGTCCTCGCCACCGAGCGAGAACTCCCCTTCGAGCGTGTACTCGAGCCAGCGCTCCAGCACCGCGGCCGGCCGCGAGGCCTCGATCCCCAGCACGACGTCCGCAATCCCGATGGAGATCGCGGATCCGAACAGCCGCATACGCTCGATCGCGGCGTCGGCATCCGGGAGCCCCCCGAGCATCGGCTCGGCGACGTCGCGAAACATCTTGCGCGCCTCGTCGAGGTGGTCTGCGGTGATCGTGCCCGTCCCGGATCGGTCCCACGCGTCGAAGAACCGCTGGAACACCTCGTGGATGAACCGCCCGCGCACTCGCGGCGACAACGCGGTTTCGTCCTCGGGTGTCTCCTCGAGGTGCAAAACGTATTGGGAGAAGAACTTGAACGGACACTCCTGGTACCGCTCGAGCGCGCTCAACGAGAATGCGCGTGGGACGTGGCCAGTGGTGAAGCCCTTGAATTTCCGGTCGTCGCTGCGTGGAGCGCTGAGCCGCCACGCGGCCTGCCGGCGTGCCCCCTCCGGCAGCTGGTCCGCCATCACCGGTTCCAGCCCCAAGGCCTCGTACTCGAAGATGCGAACCACCCGGGGATCCGCCACGACCTGCGGCAGCCCGGCGGCGGCAACTTCGTCGAGTAGCGTCGATCCCCCCACCACCGCATCGTCTTCGAGGGAGAACGAGGAGACGGTCAACGCCGACGACGGCAGACGCAGCAGGTCGGCAAACGCCGCGCGGTGAGCGTCAAGACGCTCGGACTCCAGCGGCCAGCCGAGCTGCTGCAGCACGGCCGGCGAATAGAAGACGTTCCGCCTGGGGCGTTCCGGCCATTCGCCGTCCACGAGACCGGCGAGCTGCACGGCGCCGAAATCGCCAAAGCGGGCGCTCTCCGCGTCCACGACGTGGACACCTGAGTCACCCGTGCGCGGAGCGAAGGTGTGAGCTTCGATCCAGCGCCGAATGAGCGCGGCGACGGCCTCGAACTCCACCGGCGCGGGGTCAAGATCCCGATACGCGTCGCGGAGCGACACGAGGATGTTGCCGACGCCGGCGCGGGCACGCAGCTGCCGCGTGCGCAACGGATCGTCGGGGCCAGGCAGGTTCTCGTGCGCCGCAAGGAACGCCATCACACAGGAGAGGTGAGCGGAGACCGGCGCGCGCGCCCGCAGCGGGAGGAGCTCATGTGCCAGCTCGCTCAGACACTCGGCCGCGGGCAGTGCGCGGGCGACACGGCTCCGTTCACTGTCCGATGCCTTCCAGCCGGCGATGAGCCGCTCGAGGGCGTCCACGTCGCCGAGATATCCTGCGTCACCGAGGGCCCGATCGAGCGCGGACACGTGGCCGCTCCGGATCGGCGCGTCGCCCCGGACAAACCTGAAATGCGGTGACCGAAGCAGCGCGACCGCAGGTACGCGCTCGTAGTTGTCGCTGACCGCCGCGCACACGAGGTCGAGTGCGGCCGCGTAGGGCTCGGCGGCCAGCGGCAGTGCGTCGAATGTCTGGCACGGCAGGCCCGCCGAGCGAAGCACCTCACGGGCCAGGTACACATAGGGCAGCGGCTGGCGGACGACGAGCGCCACGCGATCGAGCGAGGCGACTTCACCTGACCGCAGCAGCTCGCGCGACCAGCGAGCGAAGCCGGCCAGTTCTTCCTCGCGGTCCCGGGCCGGCGTAGTCACCCGCAGCACCGGCTGCGGACACGGAGTCCCCCCCTCGAACCTCACCTCCTCGATTCCTGGGAGCCACTGGTGAATCCGCTCGTGAAACGCGCCGGCGAGCGTCGTGTCGGTCACCACGAGGTCAATCCGCTCGAGGCCTGGCACGCGCGCGACGAGATCCCAGTCGGCCGGGAAGAGGCCGTGCGAGTCGCGGGCGCGATCGGCAACGGCCAGTACGAGATGCCGCCAGGGTCGTACTGCCGCGGTGTCGATCGCGGCGGCGCGCATCGTGTGTTCGTCCACGCATCCACGATCGCCGCATCGCCGCTCGAACGCCCGGAACGCGCTCACGAGAAACCGCGTTTGTCTGACGAGCCGCGCCGCCCCGCGATCGACATCGGCGCCGGGCTCGAGCATGCCAAGTGCCAGACGCTCGAAGGTGTCCACGTCCTTCTGGTTCCGGCGCAGGGCATCGTAGAAGCGAAGGATCTCCGCGACGAGTCCAGGCCGCAGGTGAAATGGCGGGTCGCTCCCTTGGTCGATGGCCTCGCGGCACGCAACGCCGAGCAGCACTTCACGCTCGGCAGGGCCGAGCACGGCGCCGCCCGATGGAAGACGCTGGAGAAATCGCTCGGGCAACTCACCGGCGATGATGAAATCGGGAAGGAGCAGGGCGCTTGTCTGCCCCGCGGCTTCGGTGACCGAGACAGGCGGAGAGAGTCGTCGGTCCTCGATGGCGCGCAGCAGGTGCGAGGCCGCGGCGCGCGTCGGCAGCACGACCAGCCGGTCACGCACGATGTCCGGGGTGTCGCACGCGAGCGTCACGAGCGCATCGCGAAAACAGCCGAGGTCCGGCGTCCGCACCAGCCGCGTGACGCGGGGCGTGATCACCGGGGTCGCAGGCTTGTGAGCGAGGGGCGTTTCTGCTGCACCACGGCGGCTCCGCCCGGCGGTTCGATCAGGGTTCGGATCTCTTGTTGAGCGCGGTTGAGGAGCAGCAACGCACCCGCCGCGGCTGACGAAGCCTCCCGTGCGGTGGTCACCTCGCCGGACGTGGCCGCCCGGTAGCGCGCGCTCACCGCGTTCTCGGCAAAACGCCACGCGCCGATGAGCAGATCGTTTGCCGCGCGGAGCTCACCTGGAACCCCCGCGCCGAGCCGCTCGAGCAGAGTGGCGCCGCCCTCGAGCCGCCCGCGCAGCGTCAACAGCGTTTCCGGTGGCGGGCCCGTCAGACTCCTGATGGCCTCGAGGGCCGGCTGCAGCTTCACGAGCTGGAGCAGTTGCCCGCCAGCGGCCGACTGGTAGTCCTGATACAACCTGCGGCGCACCATCCACTGGTCGCGCAGCAGCCGCAGGCGCTGCGCGTCCTCGAGCCGTGCCTGCACGGAGGCGCGCAGCGCCTGGATCGTCTCCGGCCGCCGCTCGCCAAGCCTGGCATCCTCCGCCGGAATCCTGTTGAGCGCACGCTCCACATCGGCGACGCGGGCGCGTGCGGCGGCCCGAGTCACCGACGCCATCACACGCCTGCTGAAGCGGGCGTACTTCGCGTCGACGGCGGCTTCCTGGCGAATCTGCTCCTCGGCCGAGCGGCGCAGCATCCTGGCCTCCGCCGCGGGAATCGCCGAACCGGCCTCGTTGATGAGCGCGACGGCCGCGTGGAGCAGCGCGACGCGCTCCGACGACCGGTCGGTGATACCGGCGATGCGGACCAACTGGTCCAGCTGCTCGCGCAGGGACGGCATGCCAAGGAGCGGCTCAGCCGGCACATCCCTCACGTCGGCCACCAGCGCCACGTCAAACCGGCTGATGCCTGCCGCCGCACGGAGATTCGAGATTGCCTCGTCAAGCAGCGAGAGCATTTCGCGGACGTCCCCGTGCCTGTATCCGAAATGGGAGCGGGGCCAGGCGGCAAGCGTCTGCCGCGCCCCTTCGGCGATGTCGAGAGCGCGCCGGCGATCGGTGGCCTGCGCCACCTCGTTCAGCACGAGCGCCACGCTGCGGCTCATCTGCTGGAAGTCGTCCTCGCCTCGCGAGGAGGCGTACCACTGGTACCGGGCTGACTCGGCGTAGCGATCCGTTCGCTTCCAATCGATCCGGCCCGAGGGAAGCGTGACGACGTGGAGACGCGGCTGAACGTCCGTGCGTCCGACTGGCATGGCAAAGATCACCCGATCGTCCACGCGTGCGAACTCGCCGTAGCTCACGACACTGCCGCCGTCGGTGAGAAACAGGCGAAAAAGCGTGGCGTCGGTCGCGGCGTCCGCAGAAGACGCCGTGATCAGGAGCAGGAGCAGGGCGGCGCGCAATTTTCTTGGCACGGACATTGGCTGCGTTGGCTGGAATTGTACCTCTCGTACCTCGTCAACGCGCCGCAGACGTCATCCTTGGCCGTCGCTGTGGAAAAGTTGTGGATGACAGGTGCAAATCCTGTGGAGAACCCGACAACGAAAATATTTCTTTCGCGCGATCCACCGCGTTTGCACGGCCGTCGCACATGTGTACGCCGCCTTCGCGATCCGCTTCGCTTGATCGCGCGCCGCAGGAGCATAGAATCCCTTCACCGCTCCCTTCTCCCGGACATACACATAACGTGATCGTTCATCGCTTCGAAGAGACCATTGGCGGTCGCGCGTACCAGATCGAGGTCATGGCGGTTGCCGACCGGTGGCGCGCGCAGCTCAGGCGCATCCCTGGAATGCCGACAGCCATGATGCCCTTCTACGGAGCCACCCCCGATGAAGCGGCGCGCCAGCTGACCTCGTGGCTCACGCTGGCCAATCGGCGACAGGCGACTCCGGCCAGCTCTTAACACGGCCTTCCCTTCGCGCATTCGGCGCTTCGGCAGACGCGCACTTCTGCCCATTCGGTGAGGTAAACACTGGATGACGCATCGTTGCGTGGCCTGTGGGCGTGCGCTACCATTGAATGTTCCACCCCGGCTCAAGGGGCCTGTAGCGCAGTTGGGAGCGCGCCTGAATGGCATTCAGGAGGTCACCGGTTCGATCCCGGTCAGGTCCACCATCCTTCGCTCGCCTGCACGCGAGCGAGCTTCGGATGGCGAGCCACCCTTCGCGCGAAGGATGTCCACCGTAGCCCGCGGGGCGAAGGTGGACTGGCAAGCCACACGAGGCCGTTGACCCACAGTTCGATCAGAAGAATCCGCCTTATTCCCCTCAGTCTGCATCGCAGAAACTGCGCTCCCTCGTGCTCGCGGAGTCACCTCACGCGGCTTTCCGCCGTGAACGCTTGGCAGCTAACTTGCGGGATTGACCTTGGTGGGGCTGCCCAAGTGCATCGTCTACGTTCTAAAGAGTGCCAGTGATCCACGCCGCTACTACACCGGGCTGACGTCGAATCTTTCGATGAGACTGGATCGACACAACGCGGGCCATTGTTCGCACACTGCCTCGGGCCGACCGTGGATCGTTGATGTCGTCGTGGAGTTCGCTGACGAGCGACGAGCGGTGGTGTTTGAGCGTTACTTGAAGTCAGGTTCTGGTGTGGCGGCTCTTGCAGGGCGTCTTGTTCGGCATTCGGCACAGCACCGACTACACGTGCTAGAACAGGTCCTCTGAAATCACCGGCTCGAAGTCGACGCGCTTTCCGCGACCTCCAGCGCGGCCTTAATGCCGGCGCGGGTCCGGTCTGAGCGACAGTCGCTGTCGAACTGCGCAAATGCGGCAAGCACGCCCTCCATCAGCTTGCCCGTGGACGTGTCGTCGATCGGCTCCGTTGCCGACCGCAGCGTACCCGCGCGTGAGTAACCCTCCGGGCCGGCCTCGGGGCGGCCGTGGGTGCATAACCGGGTGTTGCCCATGCCTCCGCTGCATCGGTGACGCCGGCTAAGTGCGTGTCGTGCGCGGCACAGAACGCCGCGCTGCAAAACTGACCTCAAGTGATACAGTCAACCCGGTTTCCTCACATTGGCCGCGCCCCGCGTTCACTTCGTTTAAGGCGAGTGCTGCAACATGCAGCGGGAGCTGACACATGACGTTGACGGGCACGCCTGCGCCATTGGTCGTATTGCTGTTTACAGTGTCGACCGCGACGATGCTGGTCGCCAAGGACCGCATCTTCGTCGACCAATGGAGCCCCACCCGTTCGGAGCTCTTCATCGCTGACGCTGATGGCACCAATGCGCGAAAGCTGGTGGCAGGGTTAGAGCGCGATTACAACGCGTCCTTTTCCTTCGACGGCGAATGGGTGGTGTTTACATCCGAGCGTCACGGTTCCGCGGATATCCTTCGCGTGCGGGCCAACGGCATGGGGCTCGAGCGGCTCACCGACAGCTCGGCCTTCGACGATCAGGCCGCGCTCTCTCCGGACGGCAATTCGCTGGCGTTTGTGTCGACCCGAGGCACCGGATCGACCGACATTCATGTTCTGGACTTGAAGAGTCGCCAATCCCGAAACCTGACCAACTCGCCGGGTGGTGACTATCGACCGAGCTGGTCGCCTGATGGACGAAGACTGGCGTTCTCATCCGATCGCGGAACGAACCTTCAACGATCGAAGGGCAACTGGGAACAGGTGCAACCAGCGAGCGTCTACGTTGTCAACGCGGATGGCCACGATCTGCGCAAGCTGTCGTCGGATGGCCAGCTTGCCGGATCGCCGAAGTGGTCGCCGGACGGCGCCCGTGTGGTTTTCTATGAGCTCGCCGTGGCCGACAGCTACAGGGCAAGGGGGCTCGGCACGCAGGCGACCGTTGAGTCACGGATCGTTGCGGTTGATGTCGCGACCGGCGCCCGCGTCGAGCACGCGTCGGGGCCCGGGCTGAAGCTGTCGCCGCAGTTCCTCGATGCGAATCGGATCGGCTACCTGGCTAAGTCAGGGACGACAGCGGCTTTGACCTTCAGCTCGGGAGAGAAGGGGAGCGTGGGTGACATTGGAAACCCGTCCTGGTCGCGCGATGGCCGCCGGGTTGTGTATCACCGTGGACCGATCGAGACAATTCCGGCGGCCCGCACGCCTGGCGGGTCGCTGTATAGCGGAGACTCACAATACGATCTCCGGTTCGCGAGCGGGTTCCCGGCGGTATCGCCCGACGGACGACAACTTGCTGTCAGCGAGCGAACCGGCCGGGGGACCCCAGACGACCGTACCTCCTTGGTTGTCTGGAATAGCGATGGAACGAATCCCCGGCGTATCTTCCACGCGGAAGGGTCTCTGATGTCGCCAAGTTGGTCAGCTGACGGACAGTGGATCGTGTTCGGTGCCGGCACTTACTTTGTTGCCCGCGCGACCCGTCCTGCCCAGATCATGATCGTGAGGCCTGACGGCTCAGGAGCCCGCGCGCTCACAACAGGGGCCGGCAATTCCGGGTTTCCGAGTTGGTCGCCTGATGGCACGCAGGTGGTCTATCGATTCTGGAATGAAGCGGCAGGCTCGTCCCCCGCGAACGGCCCAACGCCTGGTAGGGCGGCGGGGCTGCGCATCTTCAACATGTCCGATGGCGCGGTCCGTACATTGACGACTGACTATGACAATTTTCCGTGTTGGTCGAAAAGGGGTCGCATCGTCTTCAGCCGGTATGTGAATGATGAGTTCCATATTTTCGCGATAAACCCCGATGGAACCTCGTTGACGCAGCTGACCAAAGGATCCCACGACAATACGCACCCTGCCTGTGCGCCCGATGGAGACCATGTGCTGTTCAGCACTTCGCGCTTCGGTTTCAAGGACGAAGCGCCAATGTCTGATATCCCACAGCCTTACGGCGAGTTGATGATCATGAAGCTCGACGGATCTGATCAACGGCCGCTGACAGACAACCGCTGGGAGGAGGGCACGCCAGCTTGGCAGCCCGTACCTCTGCCAGGAGCGGCTACGAAATAGACGCACAGTAGTCTGGCTACATCAGCTGATCCGTCAGCTTGCGACATTCCACACCTGCAACTACCGCCGGTTGCAGGCCCTCGATTTGGAATCCGCTCGTGTTGCCCGTCGCACATTCGGAAGGTGCCCACGAGATCGAGGGCTTTGCAGGAAGGAGCCCGCGTCATGCGGCTCGCCTGAGGCCGTTGAGAGTATCCAGCCAGCTGATTAGTTGGTTCCAACTGGCGATGTTCTGGTCCACCACACCTCTAACCAAAACAACGTCAGCGATTTGCGCGCGACGGCGCGCGGCGAAATGCACGGCGCTCAGGCGGTCACACGAGCGCTCGATGTGCATTTCGGTGCATTTCTGAGGCTGAGCCGCCGGATAGAATCGAGCCGGTCATGAAGCCGCCTACGACGCCGCCGAAGATGGTTCGCGCCTACCACCCATGTCCACGGACCATGCGATCAGTAGCATCGCACTCAGCCGCCTGAAGGTCGCGCGCATCTCCGACGTAAACGATCCGTTCGAGCTGTTCGCGGTGAACTGCATCAAGCCACAGGTCCGAAAAGCGCTCAAGAGTTTCAAAGCGATCCACGACGCCGACAAGGGTGTCTTGCCTCACGGGAACACAATACCGGAGGGCGTTCAGCAGCTCCTATTCGTAACGAAGTTCGCCCACTGGTCCTACGAGGAGGAGGTCCGGGCGATCGTTGAACTGGAACACGCGGTCAAGGAGGGCACGCTCTACTTCTGGCCGTGGAGCGAACAGCTCCAGCTTAAGGAAGTGATCCTAGGGCCGCTCTGTTGTCTGTCGCTGGAGCAAGTCAGCTCTCGCTGCGCCCAAGCAGCACATCGAGCAAAGGATGCGGCGTCGCGGCAAAAGGGTTCGTAATCGTCACACCCTGCCAGGTAAAGCCCTCCTGCAGATCCTCTGAGAGCAGTAGACGACAACCGGCTTGGGCTGTCGCTGACAGAATAACGGAGTCCCAGATACGGAGGTTGTGATCCGCTGCGAGGTCGACGGCGTTGACAATGACGGTGACCGACGTGTCGCTCAGTGGGTAGGCATCTCGCCAGGTCAAGATTGCTGTACGCGCGCTCGTCGGCGACTTCTTCGCCTTGAGCACAAGCACGTTGAACAACTCACCGAGCACTTGTGTCGGCAGGACTACGGAACCGGCCGGCAGCTGTTGAATCAGATCGAGCGCTTTCTCCTTCATCTCGACGCCGTTGGTACCTTCGGCGTAGGCGAGAATGTTGGTGTCCAGCGCGACCTTCACAGGCCGTCCTCGTACAGCTCGTCGCGGGTCCAGCGGCCGATGTTCGCGACCGGTTCGGCGCGCAGTCGAGCCAGCAGCGCGGCGCGCGCGCCATCAGACGTCCGATCGTGTTCTGTGATGGGAACAATCCTGGCGACGGGCTTGCCGTGGCTGGTGACAAGCACGCTCCGGCCGTCCTTCACGGTTCGGAGAAGTTCCGAAAATCGCCGGTTCGCATCCGCGGCTGAAACGGCTTCCTCAATACGGACCATGTAGTGATATTACCTACTTTAACCATCGGCGCCAAGGAGCAACTTGACGGGACCGCTCATGCGCCTGCTCGAAACGCCTCCAGCGCGCCGCAGCGGCGAAGCCGCGAAGGCGGGCAGAATTAGCCAAAGTCCTCGCATCCAATCGTTCGAGGAACTGCCACCCGGCTCCGGCCGCGCCTTTGCCAAGCGGCATTTTTCCGCACCGTGACGGCGAAGGCCGAGGCCTCGGCGCACTCGCGGACGATCTGACGACAAGAAGATGACGACAAGAAGATATTGGCCACGCCGCCACAAGGGGTTAAGAGTGAAGCAAATGTGCAGCCAATGTAATATGCCTCGTCCAGGATGCTACCGGGGGTCAAGTAACAGGGCCGCGTGATTCGGCCCGACCTGGCAGAGCCCGACTCGACCACATTAGGAGAGGCGATCATCATGAAACGGCTCGTTCTGGGATTGTTGACAGCCTGCGCCGTCGCGGGCTCAATCACCACCGCGCAACAAGTCACCCCATACAAGATCGGCACCTTCCAGCGGCAGGGCACCCGGCCATTCGTGAGGGTCGTGCTGCGCGATTCGTACGTCATCGATCTGGCGGCGGCCGCCGCGACGACCAAAGCGTCGAGTGTCGCGGCTCCCACCGACATGAAGGATCTCATTCAACGCTACGATGCTGGCGTGCGCGACCTCATCGTCGCCGTCGTCAAGAGCCTGGGCGATCGGCTCGGCGCGAACCGGCCGGCATATGTCTACGACGTGACGGCCGTCAAGACACTGCCGCCCATCATGTATCCGATGACGGTTATGAACGCGGCCGTCAACTACTTCGAGCACGCGGCCGAGGGCCAACCGGCTCCGGCGCCCGGTGCCGTGCAGCCCGGCTACGCCGATGCGAAGACCGTCAGCGCGCCCGGGCTCTGGGAACGGAAGCCCGGCGACAAGCGCTGGAATCCATACATCTTTCTCAAGGCGTCATCAGCCATCATCGCCGACAAGGAGGCGATTCGCATTCCGCCAGGGCGCACGATGATTGACTGGGAATGCGAGATGGGCATCGTCATCGGACGCCGGGCGAGCCACGTGCCCGCCAATCGCGCGAGGGACTACATCTTCGGGTACACGCTCGAGCTCGACGTCTCGGACCGCGGCGGTCGCGGCGACGGCCGTCACGGATCAGACTGGTTGATCGGCGTCGCACGACACCTTCGCGCCCATGGGGCCGTACATCGTGCCGAAGGAGTTCGTCCAAGACCCGCAGAAGCTGAAGATCACGTACACGCTTGACGGCAAGGTGATGCAGGACTCGAACACGTCTGAGATGATTCACAGCATCGATGAGATGCTGCACTTTGGATCGAACATTCTGACCCTGCATCCCGGTGACATCATCGCCACCGGCAGCCCGTCCGGCGTGGGCGTGGCGAGGACACCACCAATCTTCCTGAAGGCGGGTCAGATCTCCGTGTGCTCGTACGAAGGCGTCGGTACGCTCACGAATCCGATTCAGGGTGGTTGATCGACGGGTCCTCGATGGACCTCCGCCGCGTGAAGGCAGCCCACAACGCCGCCTCACGGCACTGCCGCGAACGCGGCTCGCCCTGCGTCCCAGTTGAATGTACAAGTCGGCGACGCAGTCGCCGACAGTGTGAGTCCGGTGTTCGCGAATGCGACGTCGGCGCCGTTCCGGAGTACGTAGGCACCCTCGATGGTGTCGGGCAGCCCCCGGATACCGACCGTGCCACACGCACGCAACCTGCCGTCCGCGCGAGCAGCGTTCAACAGAACATCACGCGCGGCGGCCGCCTCTTGCCAGTACTGCTGATGCTCCCTGGCACCCATAGTGCCGAAGAGAATCAGCACGGCTATCGCAGCCGTTCCAAGCCTCCGCCCGCCCGCGCTCCCGGTCTGGCTGACCATCGTGACCAGCAGCAGCGCGCACCCAACCGCTGGCAAGTACAGATATCGCGAACCCTGTAGATCGGGAGCAACGAAGAAGAATGTCACTGCCGGCAGGCTCCCAAGCAGCAGCCACGCGGCCGCGGCCGTCACACTCCGCGATGCTCCAGCCGCAGACCGCGTTACGAAGAACGTGGCGGCTACCCCGATCGTGAGACACGCGCCGGCGACTGGGATCCACGGCCACGTCCCGATGACCTGACCGTGCCAGGGAACCGCCAGTCCACCTACTGTCCCAAACAGCCATCGCTGAACCAGGTACTTCGTGAGTGGCTGCCGAACCATGTCTGACGCCGATAAGAGGCGGACCACGCCCACGCCAGCGAACATGACGGCGAGCCCAGCGACATCGAAGAGCAACGCACGCGGCCATCGCCGAGCCGCCCACGCATCCAGTGCGACGAGCGCCGGAACAACGACGGCGGTCTCCTTGCACAGTAAGGCCCCAACCGCGCACAAGAGCATTGCGGCGCGGGTCGATCGCTCCGTGCGTACGGCATAGCGCCGAGCGACGAGGACCGCCGCGAGCACCAGGAGGGTGGCTGTGACATCGAACACACCGGAGGCCCAGGTGACGGCCTCGACGGCTGCCGGAAACGTGAGCACGATCAGTCCGGCCGCGAACGTTCCCAACCTGGACATGGCGATCGGCGCGGCGAGTCGTGATGCGAAGAACGCCACCAGCCCATGCGCAAGGATGTTCAGGAGATGCAGACCGACCAGTCCACCGTGCATTCGCAGGATACCGAACCACGCCAATAGCGGCAGAGGTCGGAAGAACTCGCTGTGCACGAGTCCGAACCGACCTTCCTGCACACGACCGACCAGCACGAAGTCATCGGACAGTGGTCCAACCCACAAGGACGGCCAGTACAAAGCCAGGGATGCCGCGCACCAGATCGCCCACTCGCCGGACGACGCCGCGGCCGTGCGTCGCTCTCCGGCAGGATTTCTGCCGGTCAAGAAGTGCAGCAGCGCGCCGATAAGGATGAACGCGACGGCCGCGCTCTCCACCTGATATCGGCGAACGTCGAGCCAACCGGAGAGATATGCGGCAGAGAGCAGTGCGACCCGCGCGCCAAGAGCGACCGTCAGCATACGCAACGGCCACAGCAGCGCCATCCTCATTCGCGACTGGTTCAGCGCGCGCCGCCCACGCGGTCGGGCAGCGCCTTGTAGTCTTCAGGTGTGTCCACATCGACGAGGCATCCCTCGTCGTCTACCGGCACGTTGAGAATCTCGGCAGCGTGCGCGCGTACGACCGTCTTGGCTCCGCTTCCGAGCGGCGCGTCGTGCAACTCGCCAAAGAGCTGTCGATCGAAAATCACGGGGTGGCCATGGCGGTCGCCGATGGCGGGACGAACGATTGGTGCACGCGAGGCGCGCCACGCGTCAACAACCGCACGCACGGTGGACTCGCGCACGAGCGGGACGTCGACGAGTGTCACGAGGAGCCCGTCTGTGGTGGGTCCAACCGCGGCGTCCATACCCACGAGTAAAGACGAGAGCTGACCGCGTGACGGATCTGGGTTTCTCGCGAACCTGACCGCCGCGGATGTGCCGTGGGTCACCGCGTCCACGATGTCTGCATGGGCGGCACCGGTGACCACCACGATGTCGGCAAGCCCCGCGTCGTGCAGAGTCTTCACGACCCGCGCCACGAAGGGACGCCCGTCCGGGTCTGGCAGGAGCGATTTCTGCGATCCCATGCGCGTTGATTCGCCAGCCGCCAGCACCAGTGCCACGAGCATGGGCATCATCCTAGCAAGTTCAACGGCGCAAAGGAGTTCGGGCATGCCTTGACTTCGCGGGCAGGACTCCCTACACTTGCCGAGCTTTTTCGCTAGGCACGCGGGGAATGGCTGTTTTCCTGCTCCGCGAGTCGGTCGTCGAAGCGCCTGGGGATAAGCCCAGGCTTACGCGCGCATCGGAGGTACACGGTTATGGCGACGGGAACAATCGCACGTCTCCTCATCGACAAGGGGTTCGGGTTCATCCGCGATGAGGGCGGCATCGAACATTTCTTCCATCGCAGTTCTGTGCGCGGCGCCGTCTTTGAACTGCTGCGCGAGGGCCAGCGAGTGGAGTTCACCGTGGAGGATTCGGCCAAGGGTCCCCGTGCCGGCGACGTCCGACTGATCGAGAACTGATCATGGCCATACGCCCGGCCCCATCCACGCGGGGCCGGGATGTTTCCCACCTTCTCGGTTCCTGTCCCCCTTACACGACTCGGTTCGGGAACTTCCGTCGCGCGCGCTGAGTACCTCCGTGGCCCACGTCCCATCCGCTCATGAGAACCATCGGCGCCAACCGCTTACGCTGGTCAGTGCGCCGGTCGCCTGATTGAGCGTCAGCACTTCGTCGGCGACGGAGACGGCGAATGTCCGGTCGGCGGTCAGCACCAGCGTGGCCAATCTTCGTGCCGAGACCACGCGCACGAAATGACCAGCGAACTCAGGGAGGTCGGCGGCCGGCAAAGCGGCGTTCGGGTGCTCGGCGAGCAGCACTCGCGGGTTGAGCGCAAGCGCGCGAGCGAGCCGGAGCCTCGCCCGAATCCGCGGTTGGAGTGCCGACGTAACCTGCGTCAGCGCCAGAGGTTCGATACCGACTTCAGCGGCGAGACTGGCCACCGCCGAGCGGATTGGTGCGGGGAGGTCCTCGAGCTCCATTGAGAGCGGGACGGCCAGGTTCTGCTCCGCCGTCATCTGATCGAGCAGGACGGCACGATCGCTGAGCAACCCGAACTGATCGAGGCCTCGCAGCCAGGCATCGGCGTCCGGGATATCCGTCGTCCGCCGGCCGAACGCATGTACGTCCCCGATGTCGGGCACGGCGGCTCCCGTGATCAAGTTGACGATCACTTCGGCCATGACCTCGTCAACGCCGACGACTGCAATCGTACGCGCCGGGTGCAAATCGAGCCGCTGCACTCGCAGCGGGCGAAGGCCGTGATAGTCCTTCTGCACCCCGCTGAGGGTGACGAGCGCGCCGGCCTTGTCAGGCATTCGGGCGGGCGGCACGCAGACGATGCCACTCATCGAAGGGCAATGCCACGGCTCCCGGCTCGCGGCCGTGCGACGGGTCACCGTGATAGTCCGAGCCGCCGGTCATGAGCATCCCAAGCTCCCGTGCACGTCTGGCGTACCGGGCGACAAGCTCCGCGTCGTGATCGGAATGGTAGACCTCGAGAGCGTCCAGCCCCACGTCGCGCAGAGAGGAAATGCTCTCGTCGATAGACGTCTTTCCGGGATGCGCCAGCGACGCGAGCGCACCGGCGCGGTGCAGAATCGCGATGACCTCTTCACACGATGCACCCTCGCGCGGAATGAACGCCGGTGCGTCATGGGTCAGCCACCGGTCGAACGCCTCCGAGATGTCGCCCACGTGCCCCGCCTCTACCATGGCCCGGGCGACCTGAGGCCGGCCGATCGCCCGGCCGGTCTGACGACCGGCCTCGGCGAGCAGCGGACGCACATCGACCGGAACACCAAGCTCGGCGAGTCGCTCGGCGATGGCGCGCACGCGCGCTATCCGACGTTCGCGTTGAAGAGCCAAGAACCTGCCAAGCACTTCATCGTTCGGGTCGGCGAAGTATCCGAGAATGTGGATGTCTCGGCCGCGCTCCACCGCCGTGACCTCGATGCCGCTGATGGCTTCGACACCTCGCTCAACGGCCAGCCCGCGCACTTCCGACACCGCCATGGTCGTGTCGTGGTCGGTCACGGCCATGACGGTCACACCGGCCCTGACCGCGCGGTCCACGAGCTGGCCCGGAGTCAGGCGGCCGTCGGACGCCGTGGTGTGAAGATGGAGATCGACCAAGGTCGAGTGACTAGCGCGCGCCAGCGCGCGGGCTCGCCGACGGTCCACGGCGCGTGCGTCCCTGGCGCTTCACGAGCGCCCGGTACTCGCGGACCAGCAGATCGAGATGCGTGCGCTCCTCGTCGGCAAACTCGAGGAAGATCTGCTTGCCCTCGGAGTCCTCGAAGCGCTCGCCGTACTTCTTGAAGAACCGGTGCGAGCCTCGCTCGCAGCGAATGCCGATCATGAGGGCCTGCTGGTCGTTCACGCCCTTCATGAGGCGCTCGGCCCCCTCGGCGAAGAGACCATGTGCGGCGCCCTTGAAGAAGAGGAATGTCGGCCGAGATTCGAGCTTCGGGTCCCGCTCGAGCAGTTCGTGATACCGCTCTTCGAGCCGGCCGAGGTGTTCTTGCTCCTCGTGCGCAAGATCCTGAAACACCTTTCGGCCGCGGGCGTCTCTGGTGATCTTGGCTGCGCGCGTGTAGAACTCCGCGCCGCTGCGCTCGGTGGCGATGGCGATGCGAAGGGCGTCCCGCGCGAACAGCAGGTCCGTCTGCCCGTCCTGGGAAGAGGTGGTGCGTCCCGTGCGGCATTCGTCGCACGTGCCGTAAATCTGAACCACGCTTTGGGAGACGGTGAAACTGCGCGCGGCCGCGACTTCCTCGACGAGTCCCTCGATGTCGGAGCTCAGGAACTCGAACGACCGGCTACACGTTTTACAGATGAGATGAAAGTGGCGAGGCTGACGGTACGAGTGCTCGAATCGGAACCGCCCCTCTCCGAAATCGACCTTGCGCGCAATGCCGGCATCCACCATCCACTGCAACGTGCGGTACACGGTGGCACGGCTGATCCGCTGATCTTCGCCACGAATCAGATCGACCAGATCGTCGGCGCTGAGGTGCCCTTCCTGGCGCAGGAAGACATTGACGATCTGTTCCCGCTTGCCGGAACGCTTCCCGCCGGCGGGCTTCAGCCGACTGATGTCAGGAAAGGTCGTGAGCACATCAGGCGCTGAACGACGAGCCACATCCGCACGTCGAGGTGGCATTCGGATTCTTGATGGTGAAGCCACCGCCGGTGACGGTGTCGACGAAATCGACCTCGGCGCCCTTGAGGTAGCTGATGCTGACCGGATCGACGAACAGGCGCACGCCGTTGGATTCGTAGACCTGGTCCGCCGCCCCGCCTGCCTCCTCGATCATGAGGCCGTACTGGAAACCGGAGCAGCCGCCGCCCTGCACGAACACGCGAAGACCGCTGCCAGCCTTGCCCTCTTCGGTGAGCAGTTCGTTAATTTTTCCGGCTGCCGTCGGGGACACATTGATCATGGGGGTAATTCTCCTGGTGAAATTATACAGGCTGCCGAACCACCTTCCAATGTCAGCCGTGGGGCCCTAGGCACCAATTCCGGCCAATTCCTTGGCAGATTGCTGCTCGATGTCCTTGTGCAGGCTGTTTCCGTGCGCATCCATCGTCACGATTGCCGGAAATTCCTTCACGTCCAGGTGCCACATGGCCTCCGGGGTGCCGAACTCCAGCCATGAGACCCCCGCCACGCCCTGGATCGCCCGGGCATAGAACTGGGCAGCCCCGCCGATGGCGTTGAGGTAGACCGCCCCGGCCGCCTGCAGCGCCCCAAGCGTCTTGGCGCCCATGCCCCCTTTGCCGATCACCGCGCGCACGCCGTACCGGGTGATGACATCCGCCTGGTACGGCTCCTCGCGAATGCTGGTGGTGGGCCCGGCCGCGGTAATCCGCCAGCCATTCCCGTCCTTCGCGACGACCGGACCGCAGTGGTAGATGACGCCGCCACGCAAATCCACCGGCGGCTCGTGGCTCATGAGGTGATGGTGCACGGCGTCGCGGCCGGTATACGCCCGGCCTGAGAGCAGCACGATGTCGCCCACTTTGAGCTCGCGAACCTGCGCTTCAGAAATTGGCGTCTGCAGCGCCACCTCGCGCCCGGTCCGCTGGAAGCCGGCTTGATCAGCCATTGAGACAACCGGGCGCGCGGCGTCGCGATAGAGCCATTCCTTGATCAAGCCCGTGCTCGCGTCGAGCACGACGCCAAGCCGCCGAAACGCCCAGCAGTCGTAGGCCACCGACACGAAGAAGCTGGCGGGAAGCCGGTTGATTGCGCCGATCTTGCAGCCGATGAGCGACGTCCGCCCGCCGAAACCCATGGCGCCGATCCCGAGCGTGTTCACTTCGCCCATGATGGACGCCTCGAGCGCCGCCAGCCGCGGGTCCGTGTTCAGGTCGTCGAGCGTCCGGAAGAGCTGTTCCTTTGCGTGAACGTAGCCGGATGTGCGGTCGCCCCCGATGGCGACGCCAATCGCGCCGGGCGCGCAGCCCTTGCCCTGCGCGTTCCATACCGCGTGAAGGATGCACTTGCGAACGCCTTCAAGGGATCGATCGGCCCGACCGAGGTGCGCGAGCTCGGCCGGCAGCGAGTACTGCGCGTTCATGTTCTCGCAGCCGCCGCCCTTGAGGATGAGCTTCACCTCGATGTCGTCGCGCTCCCACTGCTCGAAGTGGATGATGGGCGTGCCAGGGCCGAGATTGGTGCCCGAGTTCTCGCCGGTGATGGAGTCAACCGAATTGGGCCTGAGTTTTCCGCGCTTGGTGGCCTCGGCCACCGCCTCCTTGATGTGCTTCTTCAGAACCACCTGGTTGACGCCCACCGGCGTCTTCACCTCGAAGGTCGGCATGCCAGTGTCCTGACAGATGGCGCCTTCGCACTCGTTGGCCATGTCGATGTTCTGCGCGATGATCGACAGCGCCTGGGCCGCCTGTGTGCCGGCCGGTTCTTCGGCCATTGCCACCTTCATGGCGGCCCTGACATCCGGCGGCAGATCGGTGGAGGTGCGAACGATCAGCGACACGACGCTCTCGAAGAATGAACCAGGCATCCGGACAGTATAATTCCCTCTGTCGAGCGGGGTCCTCACCCTCCTCGACCAGCCATATGCCGCTCCGGATCGAGCGCGATCCTCTCGGAGAACACGCCGTCCCCGCGGACGCGTACTACGGCATTCAGACGGCGCGGGCGGTCGAGAACTTCTCCATCAGCGGTCTGCGGGCGCCCGCGCACCTCATCACCGCCACCATCCTCATCAAGAAGGCCGCCGCCGAGGCCAACGTCTCGCTGAAGCGGCTCGACGCGCGGGTTGGTGCCGTTATCGTGCGGGCCGCCGATGAGATTCTCGCTGGCGCCTTCCGCGACCAGTTCGTCGTGGACATCTACCAGGCGGGCGCCGGCACCTCGCACAACATGAACGCCAACGAGGTCCTCGCCAATCGAGCCGCGGAGATGCTTGGCGGCGCGCGCGGCGAGTACACGCTCGTTCACCCGAACGACGACGTCAACATGGGCCAGTCCACCAACGACGTGTATCCCTCGGCGACGCGACTGGCGCTGCTGCTGGGAAATGGGGACCTCGTAGCGGCGGCGCGGGCCCTGGCGACGGCGCTGGATGACAAGGCACGGACGTTCGACGGCGTGCTGAAGGTCGGGCGCACCCACCTGCAGGATGCCGTACCGATGACGCTTGGACAGGAATTCGGAGGGTATGCCGCGTGCATCGATCGCGGCGCCGATGACGTCGAGCGAGCGTCGTACCAGCTGCGTGAACTGAACCTCGGAGCCACGGCTGTCGGCACCGGCCTGAATGCAGGCGACGACTATACCCGGCTTGCGATCGAAAACCTGCGCCGCTTCACCGGACTGGAGCTCATGCCTCCGGCGAACCGATTTCGCGTGACGCAGAGCATGGGGGACGTCCTCGCCTATTCGGGGGCCATGCGCCGCCTGGCGGTGGAGCTTTCCAAGATCGCCAGCGACCTGCGTCTATTGAGCATGGGGCCGCGTGCTGGACTAAGCGAGATCGCGCTGCCTGCCGTGCAGCCGGGCTCCTCGATCATGCCTGGAAAGGTCAACCCGTCGATCCCCGAGATGGTGAACCAGGTCTGCTTCCAGGTGATCGGGTGCGACGTGACGATCTGCACGGCAGCGGAGGCGGGCCAGCTCGAGCTGAACGTCATGATGCCGGTCATCGCCTGGAACGCACTCCATGCAGCAATGATTCTGCGCGAAGCCATGCGCGCGCTGAAGTCGCGCTGCGTCGATGGCATCGAGTCAGACGCGGCGCGCTGCCGCGAACTGCTCGACCGCAGCACCGCGGCGGCCACCGCGCTCAATCCGTACATCGGATACGCGAAGACCGCGGAAGTCGCAAAGGAGTCGGTGCGTTCGGGCAAGCCGATCCGGCAGATCGTCCTCGAACGCGGCCTGCTCGACGCCGCGACCCTGGACCGCGTGCTCTCCGTGGAAGGGCTCACACTGCCCGGCATCGCCGGGCAAGAGCGGACAGTGCCCGGCATCGGCGGGCGCCAGGAGAAACCTTCGTGATGCCGCATCGGAAGGCCGACCTGAAGGTCGGCCTCTACATGGCGCTCGTCATGGCGCTCGTCGTGTCGATCGGAGGGGCAGACCTTCAGGTCGGCCTTGCCGCGCAGACGTCCGCCGGCCAGCGCCACGGGAGTCTGTTTCCGCCGCAGAACCTCGGGCTGCTCGAAGGACCGGATCGGGACGCATGGCAGAAGCCGGATCAGATCATGGACGCGCTGGCGATCTCGGATGGGTCGAGCGTAGCCGACATCGGTGCCGGCGCCGGCTGGTTCACGATTCGACTGGCTCGGAGGGTTGGCCCAAACGGCAGCGTCTACGCCCAGGACATCCAGCGAGAAATGCTGGAGGCCACACGCCGGCGCGTAAGTCGTGAAGGGCTGCAGAACGTCCAGACGCGCCTTGGCGAAGGAACGTCCCCCAATCTTCCCGTCGGCGCACTCGATGCGGTGCTCGTGGTGGATGTCTACCCGGAGGTCGAGGACCGCGTCACCTTTCTTCGCAACCTGGCCCTGGCGCTCAAACCCAACGGCCGCATCGGTGTGGTCAACTACAAGCCCGGGCGTGGCGGGCCTGGTCCGGCCGGAAACGAAGGGGTTCGCGTCGAAGCTCCCAGCGTTGAAGCCGACGCGAAGGCCGCCGGACTGCGGGTGCTGGCCCGTGAGGCGTTGCCTTACCAATACCTACTCGTGCTGGGGCGGTAGTAGAATTCACCTGATGCTGCCGTCCTCCTCTCAGTTCACGCTCATTGACGTGCTGACGTCGCGCCAGGCGACGTCCAGGCGCGCGTCTGGGCAAACGTCGGGACAAACGTCTGGACGAACACAGACGCGCCTGATACGCGCGGCATCGGTCATCTTCATGACGACCTTGACGGCTGCAGCGGCGCAGGTCAGCGTTCCCCTGCCGTTCACGCAGGTGCCCTTCACATTCCAGCCAATGGTGGTGCTGCTCGCCGGGCTCGTCCTTGGCTCGCGCCTGGGGCTGTCTTCGCAACTGCTCTACCTGGCGGCCGGCATCGCGGGGCTGCCGGTGTTCGCCGCGTCGCTCACACTACCTCCGGGCGTCGGCCGGCTCCTGGGGCCAACCGGCGGGTATCTGATGGCGTATCCGCTTGCCGCGTACTTGACGGGGTTCCTCGCGGAGCGCGGCTTCGATCGCCGGTACGTCACGTCGGTTCTCGCCATGTGTGCCGGCCTGATCCTGATCTACCTGTTCGGAGCGACGTGGCTTGGGATGTTCGTACCCACGGCCATTGGCGCCTCCGCGATCGGCATGCGAGCCGCATTGCTCACCGGCGTTGTGCCCTTCGTCGCCGCTGATGTCCTGAAGCTCCTCATCGCCGCCGGCGTTGTCCCGTCTCTCTGGAAGCTGCTCGGAACCACCCGTTAGCGCGCCTTTGACTCCAGAGTAGCCACGGAGACACGGAGTAGAAGACCTAGAATTTCTCCGCGGCTCCGCGGCTCCGCGCCGCCGTAACCCGTCACAGTGAACAGTTCGACACTTCCATTCGTCCATGCGCGTAGCCCTCTCCATCGCCGGCAGTGATTCGGGTGGAGGCGCGGGTATCCAGGCGGACCTGAAGACATTCGCCGCTCACGGCGTCTACGGTACGAGCGCCGTCACCGCTGTCACGGCCCAGAATAGCGTCGGCGTGACGATGGTTGAACTGCTGTCGGCCGGGCTGGTCACGGCACAGATCAAGGCGGTGGTCTCGGACTTCGGGATTCACGCCGCCAAGACCGGCATGCTCGCGAGCCGCGCGATCGTTCTGGCGGTGGGCGCCGCGGTCGAGGACCTCGAGATCCCCAGGCTGGTGGTCGATCCCGTCATGGTGGCCAAGAGCGGCGACCGGCTCGTGGACGATGAGGCGTTTCTGGCCATCAAGTCTGACCTGCTGCGCCGAGCGTTCGTTGTGACGCCCAACGTCCCCGAGGCTGAGGCGTTGTCAGGGCTCCGAATCCTGGGCGATGACGATCGCCGCGAGGCCGCGCGACGCATCATGGCGCTCGGCCCGTCAGCGGTCATCCTGAAGGGCGGCCATCTGCCATCCCATCAGATCGTTGACTTGCTCTACGACGGGCACTTGTTCCAGGAGTTCACCACCGAGCGCGTGGCCGGGCCACACACCCATGGGACCGGGTGCACCTTCTCCGCGGCGCTTGCGGCCCATCTCGCACTCGGCCGCACGCTCGCCGACGCGATTCCCCTGGTGCAGCAATATGTGGCCGGTGCCATCCGGCGGGCACCCGGTCTCGGTCAGGGGCACGGACCCATGGATCACTTCTGGCGCGGTGAGCTTTCGTAGGGCGCGGCTTGACGCCGCTTCAGGCGGGCCGTAGAGGCCCACCCTACGCGCCCCGCGTTACACTGGACACATGGTTCCGCTCGTTGCGGTTGGCAGTGCCCCGCTCGATCTCGCCGCGCTGACCACCGCGGTGCTGACGGGCTCGGTGCCGGCTGATGCCGCGGCGGCGCAGGGAACCGGAGACGGCGCCATTGCGTCGTTTGCCGGCCTCGTCCGCGACCATAATCTGGGCCGACGAGTCCGTTTTCTCGAATACGAAGCGTACGAGCCGCTCGCGATCAGGGCCATGGAACGCATTGTCGAGGAAGCGCGGGCCGCGTGGCCATCGGCGCGCATCGGCCTGCACCACCGCACCGGCCGGCTGGAGATTGGCGAAGCCAGCATCATCATCGTGGCGGCGTCGGCGCACCGCGGCGATGCCTTCGCCGCCTGCCGCTACGCCATCGAGCGGGTCAAGCAGATTGTGCCGATCTGGAAGCGCGAGCACTTCGAAGGCGGGGACGTCTGGCTCGAAGGAGCCGTTGCGGATCCCGACGACACCGCCGCGCGACAGAAGGCGTACAAAATCGCATGCGCGTAACCGTGCGGTTCTTTGCGAGGCTGCGCGATCTTGCCGGCACGGGTGAGCTGGTTCGGGACGTAGCCGGCCCCGCGACCGTCCAAACAGTGTGGACGTCGCTCGTGTCGGAGATGCCATCGCTCGGCGAGTATGAAAAGGCGATGTCGGTGGCGGTGAACGCAGAGTACGCGCGGATGGCCGCCCCGCTGCGGGAGGGTGATGAAGTGGCCTTCCTGCCGCCGGTATCCGGCGGGTGACCGAGCGCGGCAACCCGTAGAGGGCCGTCCACACTCAGCACCGTAGGGTGTCCCGGAAGGGTCGTCCAACACCTCAATGACCGTAGCGCAGCCCATCGCGGGCCGCCGGAGACATATGCTCGACAAACTCACAGCCGTGGAATCGCAATACGAGGAGCTCATGGGACGCCTCGGCACGTCCGAGGTCCAATCGGAGCCGGCCGAGTACAAGAAGGCCGCCAAGACCCTTTCCGATATCGAGCCGCTCGTACAGAAGTTCCGCGAGTACAAGCAGGTCCAGAAGGATGTCGACGGCGCCGAGGAGCTGGTTCGCGGGAGTGACGCGGAGATGCGTGCGCTCGCGGAAGAAGAATTGAAGGAGCTCCTCGCGCGACGCGAGTCGCTGATGGCCGAGCTGCGCATCCTGCTCATCCCGAAGGATCCAAACGACGAGCGCAACGTCATTCTGGAAATCCGCGCGGGTACGGGGGGTGACGAGGCCGCGCTCTTCGCCGCGGATCTCTTCCGGATGTATTCCCGGTATGCCGAACGGCAGGGGTGGAAGCTCGAGGTGATGTCGACAAGTGACAGCAGTGGCGGCGGCATCAAGGAAGCTGTCGCCTCCATCGTAGGACGAGGCGCGTATAGCCGGCTCAAGTACGAGAGCGGGGTGCATCGTGTTCAGCGCGTACCCACGACAGAGGCGAGCGGGCGCATCCACACGTCAACGGCCACGGTCGCCGTGCTGCCGGAAGCCGAGGAGGTGGACGTCCAAATCAACGAGAAGGATCTGCGCATCGACACGTTCTGCTCGAGCGGGCCTGGCGGCCAGAGCGTCAACACGACCTACTCGGCGGTACGGCTGACGCACATCCCGACTGGCGTGGTCGTCTCACAGCAGGACGAGAAATCGCAGATCAAGAACCGCACGAAGGCGATGAAGGTCTTGCGCGCGCGCCTGTACGAGATGGAGATGCAGAAGCAGCAGGATGCCATCGCGAAGGAGCGGCGTGGGCAGGTCGGCACCGGCGAGCGATCCGAGAAGATTCGCACCTACAACTTTCCCCAGAGCCGGATCACCGACCATCGCATCAACTTCACGACCCACCAGCTCCACGACGTCCTCGAAGGGCACCCGGACGAGCTCCTCGACCAGGTCATCAGCCACTACAACGCCGAGAAGCTCAGGGAAGCGACCAGCGTCAGTTGAGGCTCCACGAGAGGCTGAGCCTGGCACGCGCGGGACTCGTCGAGGCGGGCCTCACCACGGCCGATGCCGCGATCGACGTGGACTTTCTTGCGCGGACCATTCTTGGCTGGGATCGCGCCAGAATGATTACCGAGCAGGCGACCGAAGTTCCGCCGGGGCTCGAACCGCGCCTGTCAGAGTGGCTCGAGCGTCGGGCGCGCCGCGAACCATCCGCCTACATCGCCGGATTCCGTGAGTTCTGGGGCCTCGAAATGACGGTCACGGCTGCGGTGCTGATCCCCCGTCCAGAAACCGAGTTCATCGTCGAGGAGGCACTCCCCCTGTTGAAGGCCATGGCGGCCCCACGCATCGCCGACATCGGCACCGGCAGCGGCTGTCTTGCCGTCTCGCTCGCACACGAGGTCGCACCAGCGCACGTTGTCGCCACCGACATTTCGGAGGTTGCGCTGGCCGTGGCCCGCCTGAATGCGGCCAAACACGGAGTGGCCGATCGCGTCGCATGCGTCCGCACGTCCTACCTCGACGGCATCGACGGGCCGTTCGACCTGGTGGTCGCGAATCCCCCTTACGTGAAAACGGGCGACAAGCCGGCGCTCGCGCGCGACGTCCTCCACGAGCCTGACTTGGCGCTCTTTGGCGGAGCCGACGGGCTGCGCGACGTCGGCGGCGTGCTTGGTGCGGCCGAACGCGTGCTCGTCCCCGGCGGCTGGCTCCTGATGGAGTTTGGCTATGGGCAGGAAGAGGGGGTGCGGCAGCTCGTGGGCATGCACCCCGCGCTCAGTCTCGTCCGGATCCGCGAGGATCTACAGGGTATCGCCCGAACCGCTATCATGCGGCGAATCTAGAATCACCAATGACCGCCGACTGTCTCTTTTGCAAGATGATCGCTGGCGAGATCCAGGTGCCCTTCGCGCACCAGGACGAGCAGCTCGTCGTCTTGAAGGATATCAATCCGCAGGCGCCGCTCCACCTGCTGATCATTCCCCGCCGGCACATCGCGACCCTCAACGACCTGACGCCCGAAGACGACGGCCTGGTCGGTTCGCTGTTCAGGGCCGCCGCCACGCTCGCGAAGCAGCACGGCTACGACGAGCGCGGGTATCGCACCGTCTTCAACGTCAACCGGGAGGCCGGCCAGTCGGTGTTTCACATTCACTTGCATCTGCTGGCCGGCCGCGGCATGGGCTGGCCGCCGGGCTGACGAAGACCACCTTCGCGGCACTCATCGGAGTCATGCCGGTTGCGGCATCGCATGCGTCAGGCGGTTCGCACTCCGGGCCGTCCGAGCGATTCACGCCAGGCGACACACCCTACGGTTTGAGCGACGATCGCGCACCGGGCGTAGCAGAAAACAGATCCGGCATGCTGCATCGAAGATTCGCCTCGGAGACCGAATTCAAGAAGAAGAGGCGGCGGGGCAGGAGGACTTCAACCCAACTAGTCGCCCGCAGGTGCTCAAGCTCGTTGAAACTGAATCGCGATTCCACTCCTGCATGCAGGCGGCCGATCTCGCCGTCTCGATAGGCCTCGACATCGGAATCGACAACACCGAGGCGGCGCGACCTCCGCCACTTTTCCTTCAGCGACAGGGCAGGTATGCCAATCCTCTCGCCGCCAGGCGCCGTCACCAGCAGGAGATCGCGGTAGAAGAACGAGTTGAGAAAGTGGCTTCGAGCGATCCAGTGATTCGGCGCGCAGCTTTCCACCGTCACTCCCGAAAACATCGTGAACGCCGGCGTGTTCTTCCAACCTGCATAGAGGGCGAGTTCTGAACACGCAAGAAACAATGGCAACGCGTAGCTGATACCCGCTCGCGCGGGACTGATGTGAGCCACGATCCGTGATCGATGGCGATACACAGCCATGAGTACGCACGCCAACACGGTCGTATTCAGAACAAACCACACGACCTGCAGAATCGTGAGCGCGTTGCCGATGGTCGGGCGTGCTGCGGGGCCAAACAGCCATGGCCGATCCGCGAGCGAAAATCCCCGTGCGTGATCGATGATGAACAAGCCGCCGATCAGAATCGCGAAGACGATCCGCCATGTTGCCCCCTTCGCGATGCGAGACAAAGAATCGGCGCGATTGAGGCGGTCGAGCGGCTCAAGGAGCAATGGAACGGCCACAAGCGGCATCACCGCCGCGAGGATGATGGCTCCGAACCCGTACACCGTCGAACCGACGAACGCGGTGAATCCGATACACAGGAGAACCCCGACCCAGCGTGTCCGCTTGAACAGTAACGTGCACGCGATCGCGCCCTCCCCACCTATGGTGACAAGCCAGCACATGACATCGGGGACGCGCCACATCGGCAGGAACGGGACATAGTAGCGGCTGACAAGAGCAAAGAAATCGGAGGTTGCCGCGATCGCCGATCCGGTGAGCTTATGGAACGCACCAAAGAAGAAGAGTCCGACCAGCAGTCCGAGGATCGGCTTCCGTAGCGCGTCGATGAACGCTGCGGAAGACAGGTGGAGCGTCCGCTGTCGGACAACAAGGTAAGCCGCCGTAAACGCGATCTGCGCTGACACCAGGGCATGGAAATAGATCGATGGCGTCGCCACGGGCAGACGCCACCAGAAATCGTACAGACCCGTCATCGCCAGCAGCACCACGCTCCACACGCGTGTAGGAAACGCCAGCGTGAGTAGCGCGCAGCAGAACCACACCAGTGGAACAACCCCGTCGCCGAGGGTGTATCCGTTCGGCGTGTTTCGAAACCCCGGAAACACACCCATGTCGCCCCTGGCGAGCTGGAAGACGACAGCGAGTGCGAGAAACCAGGCAAAGAACGAGAAGTCCACCCCGGGACGATCGGGGAGATAGGGTTTCTCCGACGCATCCATGGGTCTTGCTCCAGCCATGACGTTCTTGCGAGTCATCACTCAGCGTGAGCGCCGGCGATGGCTCGGGATCGACCGGGACTACGACACGGCCATGTCAGATTCACAAATACGCCGTTAACTCCGACAGATCCCGGATGACCGGCACCTCCGCGGTATCGGCGCGTAAGGGCGTTTCCGTGGATCGCTGCACCAGCACGCCACGCATCCCGGCCCGCCGGGCACCCTCGATGTCATGCGCCAGGCTGTCGCCCACCATCAGCGACTCTTCGGCCCGCACGTCGAGCAGCGTGAGCGCCGCGTCGAAGATGCTGCGGTGCGGCTTCAGGTAGCCGTGCTCGTGCGAGGAGACGGCGCCGGCAATCAGCCCGCGCAGATCGAAGTGCTGCTCGAACGACGCGAGGCTCCGGTGCGAGTTGGAAATCAGCCCGACCTTCACATCCCGCGCGACCAGCTCCCTCAACATGGGCGTCACGTCGTCGTAGAGAAAGAAATGCTGGCAAGCCGCCCACTCGTCGTACATCACGCGAGCACAGTCCCCGACGCGAGGTCCGGCACCGCCCATCTCTTCGATGATACGGCCGGTATAGCGCACGAAGATCTCCGCGTCGTAGACGTGCTCCTGTTCGTCGTTCAGGATGGACGAAGCGGCACGGACGGCCTCGGCGAACCGACCAGGATCAACCTCGATGCCGTGCTGAGCGCAGAAGCGTGCGTAGCCCTCGCCTTGGAAGGTGGGGCCCGGATAGATCAGCGTGAAGTCGACGTCGAAGAAGACGGCCCTGACCGCGCGCGCCTCGACCGGCAGGCCCGACACCCTGCGCCCTCGGACACCTGAGGGCATCCGCCCGCCGTGGCTGTCTGAGCTCACGTCCGCGTGCCGGCGTGTTGCCCGGAATAGGGCCCGGCGACGACGACCGCCGCCCGCGCCGGGTCGAGCACACGTCTCGCCGCATCGTGCACGTCGCCAAGCGAGACCGCCTGCAGCAGCCCTGGCAGGCGCAGATCGTGGTCGAGACCGAGGCCGAAGAACTCCGCCGTCTGCAGGAAGTTGGCAATTCCGAGGTTGGTCTCGAGATTCCTGGGCATCGAACCAATCAGGTACTGGCGCGATTCATCGAGCTCCTTCTCGGTCGGCCCCTCGCGCATCATGTTCGTCAGCTCCTCGTCAATCGACCGAATGGCGCGATCGACGTTCGCGGGGCTGACGCCCGCCCGGACAATCAGGGGGCCCGGCACGACGTTGGCGTCGAGCGAACTGAATACGTAGTACGCCATCCCCTGCTTCTCTCGAATGCGATCGCCCAGCCGCCCGCCGATCGAGTACTGCCCGAGGACGTTGTTCATCAACATGTATGCGTAGTACGCGGGATCGGCACGAAGAATGGACGTGAACCCGTACGCGATGTCCGCCTGTGCCTTGTTCATCATCGGGATGACGCGAGCCCGCCGGTTGGTGGCGGCCGGTACGGACGGAAATACGGGCGGCTCCGGCATCGCCGGAGGGGCCGCGCCGAAGACCGCCGTGGCGGCATCGATGGCCCGTGCCGGCTCGACGTCGCCCACCATCGCCAGCGACAACCCGGCGGACTTGAAGCGGGCGGCATGGAAAGCGGACAACGCCGCGCGGTCGGTGGCCTCGACGCTTGCGAATGTACCACGGGGAGGGCGCCCGTATGGATGACCCTCACCGTACAGCATCGCCATCAGGGCTTCGTTCGCCATGGCGGCAGGGCTGTCTTCGTCCTGCCGGATGAGCGTCACGATTTCTCCGCGCCGTGTAGCGACGTCCGCATCGGGAAACACCGGATTCATCGCGACATCACCGAGCAACCGGAGCATTGGTTCCAGGTCTTCGACAAGACAGGTGCAAACAATCGAGAGGACGTGCCGGTTGATGGTGACCGCCAGCGACACGCCGCGGTTGTCGAGGTCGTCCGCAATCTGGTCAGCGGAGCGGGTCCGCGTGCCGCGGTCGATCGTGCGCGATACGAAGTGCGCCACTCCGCCGAGCGCCGGCGGGTCAAAGGCGCTGCCGGCGCTGAATTGCGCGTGCAGCGTGACGGCTGGAGTCACGCGGGATTCTTTGGCGAGAATGACGGTGCCATTCGACAGTTGCGAGCGAGAGGGATTCAGCCCACGGCGTCCGGGGCCTGTCATAGCGTCGGCTCGAACCAACCGACGGTGCGATTCGACGGCTTCAACGCCACGTCCGCGGCGGCCGACACCTCATCGAGCGTCACCTGCTCAATCCGCTCGCGGAGCGTGGGATATATCTGCCAGCGCGCGATCGTCTCGAAGTACCCGATCTGGTGGGCGATGTTCGTGATGCTGTCGTTCTCGAACACGAGCCGTGCACGAAGCTGGGTCTTGGCCTTCTGGAGTTCATCGCGCGTCACACCCTCCCGCCGTACGCGGTCGATCTCCCCAAGCGTCGCTTCTTCCACCGATGCCAGTGGGGTGCCCTCGGTCGCCGTGATCGACAGCGTATAGAGAAACGGCTGCTGGGTCGGGACCACTCCTCCCGTGACCGCGGATGCGAGCCCCGTGTTCACCAGCGCACGGTAGAGGCGCGCGCTGCGCTGCGGTGGCGGAGTCCGGAAGCTCGCCCACAGGTTCAACCCCTTGGCGCCGGTGAGCACCGCATCGAGTGCGAGCAGAGGGAAGAATCCAGGGTCGGTCACCGCGGGGGCGTGGTACCCAATCTTCAGATACGCCGTCGTCCCCTCTTTCGAGATCGTCACGCGCCGCTCACCGAGCTGCTCTGGCTCCGGCGTCGGCGGCCGCCTGGCGACATCACCGGCCGGGATGTTCCCGAAGTGGTGAACCGCTCTTCTCAGCACGTCGGCCGTCTCCACGTCTCCAACGATGACAAGCGTCGCGTTGTTGGGAGCGTAGAAGCGTTTGTAGTGGCCATAGAGGTCGTCGCGGGTCATCGTCTCGAGGTCGCGCTGCCAGCCGATCGTCGGGTGGCGGTAGGGGTGTACTCGGAAGGCGGTGGCGGTCAGCTCCTGGTCCAAGAGCTGATCGGGATCGTTCTCGCCACCCTGGAGTTCCGAGATGATGACCGTCCGCTCCGACTCACAATCGGCCGGGTCGTAGAGACAACCCGCCATGCGCTCCGACTCAATGAAGAGCATCCGGTCCAGCGCGTCGCGCGTGGCGGTCTCGGTGTAGGTCGTCTGGTCGATCCAGGTGTAGCCGTTCCAGTAGCCGCCGAATTGCTCGATGATCCCCTTGACCTTGTCGCGGGGAATGTTGGTCGTCCCCTTGAAGTTCATGTGCTCGCACCAGTGCGAGACGCCCGTGAGGCCGGCGGCCTCGTCCTTCGATCCCACGCGGTACCAGCACCACACTGTCGCGAGCGGCGCGGTGTGGACTTCCTGGACGAGCACGCGCAGCCCGTTGCTGAGCACTTCTTCATGGATCACCGGAGTCACCACCGCATTATAGAACCCGTACATTACAATTACGGTTCATGCCCGAGTGGAAAGACACCGTCAACCTGCCGCGCACCGAGTTTCCGATGCGCGGCAATCTGCCGACGAGCGAGCCGGTGATGCTCGCGCGATGGACGGAGATCGATCTCTACGGGCAGATTCGCCGGCGGCGCGCCGGCGCCCCGAAGTACGTTCTGCACGATGGCCCTCCCTATGCCAACGGACAGATTCACCTCGGGACGGCGCTCAACAAGATTCTCAAGGACATCGTCATCAAGTCGAAGTCGATGGCCGGCTTCGACGCGCCGTATGTCCCCGGCTACGACTGCCACGGCCTGCCGATCGAGCTCAAGGTCGATCGCGAACTTGGCCCGAAGAAGCGCGGGCTCTCGACTGCTGACTTTCGCCGCGCATGCCGCGCGTACGCGGAGCGCTTTATCGGCGTGATGACCGGGGAGTTCCAGCGGCTCGGCGTGTTCGGCGACTGGGCGCACCCATACCTGACGATGAACTTCAGGTACCAGGCGTCAATCGCGCGCGCGCTGAAACCGTTCGTCGAGCTCGGGCTTGCCTTCAAAGGCAAGAAGCCGGTCCACTGGTGCATCCACTGCCGGACGGCGCTCGCGGAAGCCGAGATCGAATACGAGGACCATTCGTCCCCGTCGATCTACGTGGAGTTCCCGCTATCGGCTGAGAGCACGGGCGAGCTCGCAGCGCGTGTGCCGGGGCTCGCTGGACGTCAGGTCTCGGTGCTTATCTGGACGACAACACCGTGGACGATTCCGTCAAACCTGGCAATCGCCTTCCACCCCGAGCTTGACTACGCGGCCTTTGAGGTCGGGGGGCGCTCGGTGATCGTCGCGGAGGGACTCGCTGAAACGGTTGGAAAGGCGGTCGGACGGCCGCTTGACCGCCCGGTGGCCAGGATGAAGGGCGTGCAGCTCGAAGGGCTCCGCTTTCGACATCCCCTCTATGAGCGCGACTCAGTCGGCGTGCTGGGCGACTATGTCACGCTCGAAGCCGGCACCGGCGCCGTCCACACCGCCCCCGGCCACGGCGCGGATGACTTCCTGACCGGGCTGAAGTACGGCCTGGAGGTATACGCTCCCGTAGGCCCCGGCGGTCATTTTCTCGATTCCGTTGAGCTTTTTGGCGGCCAGCGCGTGTTCGACGCCAATCCGAGGATTGAAGAGGCGCTTCACGAGCGCGGTCGGCTCTGGCACCGCCAGCCGTTCACCCACCAGTACCCACACTGCTGGCGCTGTCACAACCCGGTGATTTTTCTCGCAACGTCGCAATGGTTCATCCGCATGGACGGTGAGCCAAGGATCGGGACCGGGGACGGGAAGAAGACGCTCCGCACGGCGGCGCTCGATGCCATCGACCAACAGGTGACGTGGATTCCCTCGTGGGGGCGCGATCGCATCTACAACATGGTGGCGAACCGGCCGGACTGGTGCATCTCGCGTCAGCGCGCCTGGGGCGTCCCCATACCTGCCCTTGACTGCGCCACGTGCGGCGAAGCCATCCTCACGTCCGCGCTGATAGACCTGGCAGCGGCCGTATTCGATGAGTACGGCGCCGACGCATGGTACGAGCGGCCAATCGAGGAGTTCGTCCCGCCTGGACTAACGTGTCCATCGTGCGGCAGCAACACCTTCGAGCGCGAGCGCGACATTCTCGACGTCTGGTTCGACTCGGGTTCGAGCCATGAAGCGGTGCTGCCGTTCCGCGACGAGCTGACCTGGCCGTCCGACCTCTACCTGGAGGGCAGCGACCAGCACCGCGGCTGGTTCCAAAGTTCGTTGCTCGTGGCCCTCGGGACACGGGGCCGGCCTCCCTATCGGGAAGTGCTCACGCACGGTTTCCTGATCGACATGGATGGCCGCAAGATGTCCAAGTCGATCGGCAACACAGTCCTCCCTCAGGAGGTCATCAAGGAGAGTGGCGCGGAGATCCTCCGCCTGTGGGTCGCGATGAGCGATTTCCGCGAGGAGCTGCGTGTCAGCAAGCAGATACTCGCGCGGGTAGTCGAGGCATACCGCAAGCTGCGAAATACCTGCCGCATCTTGGCAGCAAATCTGTACGACTTCGATCCGGCGACTGACATGGTGCCGGTCGAGCGCCTCGAAGCCGTGGACCGCTACGCACTTGCCCGCTATGCGGACGCGGCGCAGGCCACGGTGTCTGCCTACGCCGCATTCGATTTCCAGGCGGTATTTCAGACCCTGAACGCTCTCGTGACGATCGACCTCAGCGCGTTCTATATCGATGTCACGAAGGACCGGATGTACACCTACGGGGCACGATCCCAGGAGCGGCGGTCTGCGCAGACGGTCATGCACCTGATCGCGGACGGTCTGGCGAGGCTGCTGGCGCCGATCCTGCCGGTTACCTCGGATGAGCTCTGGAGCCACCTGCCTGGCGGGCGGTCACCATCGGTGCATCTTGAAACCTTCCCTGAGGTCGAAGGGTTCGTCGAGCGTGATGTCGTCGCTTCGTGGGACCGGCTGATACGGGTGCGCGAGGAGGTCAACGCCGCGCTGGAGCAACAGCGGAAGGACAAGGTGATCGGAACGTCTCTCGGTGCTCACGCGATCATCACGGCGTCCGGTCCCGTGGCGCGGCTGCTCGAGGAACATCGTCAGCAATTACCGATGCTGTTCATCGTGTCCGAGGTCGAACTGCGCGTGACTCCGTCTCCGGACGGCGCTGACTCGTCGGACTCTGCCTCCGACGATGTCCGTATAGAGGTGGGGAAGGCGGCGGGCGTCAAATGTGAACGTTGCTGGCGCTACGTGGCCAGGATCAGGACCGAACCGGACTGGGCCGGCATCTGCGATCGATGCGTCGATGCCCTGGCGGAAACGGTGCACTCGTAGTCGTGTTGCGACACCGACGGATTGAGGTCTGGATTGTCGCGGGCATGGTGGTGCTCGATCAGGCAACGAAGGCATTGGTGCGTGCGCGCCTAGACCTCTCCGAGGGCATCACGGTGATCCCCGGCGTCTTCGACGTGACGCGTGTCCACAACACCGGCGCGGCGTTCGGACTGCTGAACGCGGCGGACATTCCGATGAAGACGGTGATCCTCGGGATCGTGGCCGCGGCCGCACTGGCCGGGCTCACGATGTACGCCGCGGGGCTGCCGGCCGAGCACCGGGTGACACGGGTCGGGCTGGCGTTCATCATCGGAGGCGCGATAGGCAACCTGACCGATCGGCTGACGACTGGCTATGTCGTGGACTTCGTCGATCTGTACTGGGCCGGGTGGCATTTCTGGGCGTTCAACGTGGCCGACGCGGCGATCACGATAGGCGTCGCGTTGATGATTTGGGACCTCCTTGGAGTAGGACGCCACCGTGCACCCAGAACTGTTTGACCTCGGCCCGGTGACGGTTTACTCGTACGGTGTCCTGCTCGCTGCGTCGTACCTCCTGGGCCTTCAACTCGCGCGGGCGCGGGCACGCCGGTGGGGTCTCGACGCCAGCCGCGTGCTCGATCTGGGGATCTACATCATCATCGCCGCCCTTGTGGGAGCGAAGCTGCTGCTCCTGGTCGTCGACTTCGACCAGTTCCGCCAGTCCCCCGCCGAGGTGCTCTCCCTCGCGCGCTCGGGAGGCGTCTTCTACGGCGGCCTCATCCTCGCGGTTGTCGTGGCGTTCTGGTACATCCACAAACACCGGCTCCCCTTCTGGACGACCTGCGACGTCTTCGCCCCGGGCATCGCGCTTGGTCACGTGACTGGACGACTGGGATGCCTGGCCGCGGGGTGCTGTTACGGGAGGCCGACGACCTTACCGTGGGGCATTACGTTCACGAACCCACTGGCCGCCGCCAACGTAGGGACGCCTCTCGGCATCCCGCTGCATCCAACCCAGATCTACGAGGCGGGCGCCGAACTCCTGATCCTCGCACTGTTGCTCGTGGCCGAGCGGCGGGGCCGGCCATTTGCCGGGCGCACGTTCTGGGCATACATGTTTCTCTACGCATGCTCGCGCTTCGTCATCGAGTTCTATCGAGGCGATCCGCGCGGCATGATCTTCGGCGTGCTCTCTACCTCGCAGTTCATCTCGGTCGTCCTCGCGCCGCTCAGTCTTGCGATGCTCGCGTGGCTGTCGCACGTCACCCCCGAAGCCCCGCAGGAAATGCGCCGCCGCCGGAAAGTTGCGGCGTGATACGTGGACCCATACGAACTCACCGTACCGCCTGACTACGAGGGGCAACGCCTCGATCGCTTCCTCGTCGCGGTCATGGAGGGCCAGTCCCGTTCGCAGATCCAGAAGGCGATTACCGACGGGCACGTGACCGTTCACGGTCGTCAGGCACGACCGAATCTGGCCGTCCACAAGGGAGACCAGGTGCGCGTGGACCTTCCAGCGGCTGTGCCCGCGGATGCGTCCGCCGAGGCACTTCCCCTCGATATCCTCTACCAGGACTCAGACCTCGTCGTTTTGAACAAGCCGGCCGGCATGGTCGTGCACCCAGCCGCCGGTCATGCCTCCGGCACGCTCGTCAACGCGCTGCTCCATCACATCACCGATCTCAGTGGTATCGGAGGCGAGCTGAGACCAGGCATCGTGCACCGGCTCGATCGCGGAACCTCCGGTGTGATGGTCGTCGCGAAGAACGACGCCGCGCACCAGGAGCTCGCGCGGCAGTTCCACGATCGCGAGGTGGAGAAGGAGTACGTGGCGCTGGTCTGGGGCGTGGTTCAAGCAGGCCGACGCATCGACGCGGCCATCGGACGCGACCCCGAGCAGCGCCAGAAGATGTCGGCGCGGTCAAAGCACGCGCGGAACGCGGTCACCCGCATCACGCGCGCCCATCATCTCCCGGGGCTCACGCTGTGCCAGGTGGCCATCCAGACGGGCCGCACACACCAGATTCGCGTGCACTTGAGCGCGATCGGTCATCCCATCGTCGGTGATAGCCTTTATGGCGGCGTCCATCGGCGAGTCGCGGGGGACATCCGCGCGGTGCTCCGACTCGGCCGCCCCTTCTTGCACGCGGCGCGACTTGGATTCACGCACCCCAGGGACGGCCGGCGACTGGAGTTCACGACTCCGCTGCCACTCGACCTCGAAAGCGTCCTGAACGACCTCCCGGGCTGGCTCGAAGAGGCGCCCTGAGGAGCATCGATGGACAAGCCGATTATTCCAAGCGAGATTCGCACAATCTACGAGGGCCGAATCTTCACGGTTCAAGTGGAGACCATTACGTTGCCCAAGGGCGGCGAGCTGAAGGCGGAGATTGTCCGACATCCAGGCTCTGTGGTGATCGTTCCGGTGACCGATTCCGGAGAAATCGTGCTGGTGCGACAGTACCGCCACCCGCTTGGGCGTTGGGTGTGGGAGCTTCCGGCGGGCAGCCTGAAACGCGGAGAGGATCCGGAACAGGCTGCCGCTCGCGAATGCCACGAGGAGGTCGGTAAGATTCCGGGCCGCATTGACAGGCTCGGCGCGTTCTTTCCGACTCCAGGCTACTGCGACGAGGAGATGAGCATCTACCGAGCCAGTCGCCTGCGTGACCCGGAGGTGGCCGACGTACCGGCACAGCCCGATGCCGACGAGGATATCGAGACGAAGGCGTTCAGCCTGGAGGCGCTCCGGCAAATGATCTCCACGGGCGAGATCATCGATCTGAAGACCGTCGCGGGCCTTGCGCTGGCCGAGGGAATCAGTCGGCCGTGACCCTTGGCAGGCTCAAGGTCTGCCGGAGCATTCTCGAGGGGTGAGGGTCCGGCTTTACTGCAGTGGCTGGACGCGGCGATCCGTCTTACGGGATCCAGGCACCGATACGACCGGCGTCAACGCGAGCAACAGCACTTCGTCCACCGTCTGGACGTAATGAATCGTCAGCTCACGCCGTAGCGCTTCACTGAGATCCTCATCCACGTTCTTCTTGTTCTGGCGGGGCAAAATCACTTCGTGGATCCCGACTCGGCGCGCAGCGAGCACCTTTTCCTTGATTCCGCCAACCGGGAGCACTCGGCCAGAGAGGGTGACCTCACCCGTCATCGCGATATCCCCGCGCACTGGCCGTCGCGTCAACTCGGATGCGAGCGCAGTTGCGATTGTGACACCGGCCGAGGGACCGTCCTTCGGTATCGCCCCTGAGGGAACGTGGAGGTGGATCTCCGCGTTCTTGAAGAAGTCAGGGTCCGCGCCGTAGACGGCCGCATGCGCACGAAACCAGGAGAGCGCCGCTCGCGCCGATTCCTTCATCACATCGCCAAGCTGTCCGGTCAGCGTCAGCGTGCCGGGACCGGCCATCCGCGACGCTTCGATGAACAGTACGTCGCCGCCGGCAGGGGTCCAAGCGAGGCCGATGGCCACTCCCGGCTCCCTGGTCCGTTCCTCCATCTCCTCGTCGAGGAACGTCGGTGCGCCGAGCAGTTCGACGACGACATCGGCCGTGACGGTCAAGAGACTTTCGTCCCCCTCGGCACGGCGCCGTGCAGTCTTGCGGCAAATCGATCCGATCTGCCGCTCCATGTTGCGAACGCCAGCCTCGCGAGTGTAGCCGCGAATCATCGCACGCAGGGCCTCGTCGGTGATGACCAGTTGCTCAGGCGTCAGGCCGTGATTGGTGATCTGCTTCTGGACCAGATGGTCGCGGGCGATCTCGAGCTTCTCCTCTTCTGTATAGCCGGGAATCTCCAGGACCTCCATGCGGTCGCGGAGTGCCGCCGGAACCGGATCGAGCACGTTTGCGGTAGTGATAAAGAGCACTTCCGAAAGGTCGAACGGCACGTCGAGGTAGTGGTCACGGAACGTGGAATTCTGCTCGGGATCGAGCACTTCGAGAAGCGCCGACGCGGGGTCGCCACGGAAGTCGGAGCCAAGCTTGTCGATCTCGTCGAGGATGAAGACCGGGTTCTTCGTCTCCGCGCGACGGACCCCCTGGATGATCTGACCTGGCAGGGCGCCGATGTATGTGCGACGGTGTCCGCGGATCTCAGCTTCGTCCCGCATTCCGCCGAGCGATACGCGCACGAACTTGCGGCCGATGGATTGCGCGATTGACCGTGCCAGGGAGGTTTTCCCAACACCTGGGGGACCGACGAAGCACAGAATCGGTCCCTTCACGTGAGGGTTGAGCTTGCGCACGGCCAGGTACTCGAGAATGCGGTCCTTGGCTTTTTCGAGGCCAGAGTGATCTAGGTCGAGGGTCCGCTTGGTGCTTGGCAGGTCGATGACCTCATCGCTGCGCTTCTGCCAAGGGAGGGTGACGAGCCAGTCCAAGTAGGTTCTCGATACTGTGTACTCGGCGGCGGCGACGGGCATCTTCGCCAGGCGGTCGAGTTCCCGCTGCGCTTCCTTCCGCACCGTATCGGGCATGCCAGACGCTTCGATCTTCTGCTGGAATTCCTCGACATCCTTGGTCTGGTCGTCGCCTTCACCGAGTTCCTTCTGGATCGCTTTCATCTGCTCGCGCAGGAAATATTCGCGCTGATTCTTTCCGACCTCCGACTGTACCTGGGACTGGATCTTCGACCCGAGCTCGAGCACCTCGAGTTCCTTGATCAGAATCCTGTTGAGGCTGTCCATGCGCGCCCTGACATCGAGCGTCTCGAGTACGTCCTGCTTCACGGCAGTCGCCAAGGTCGTCAGACTGGACGCGATGAAGTCTGTGAGCCGCCCAGGCTCGGAGATATTCGCCGCTAGTGTCTGAAGATCATCCGACAGGAGCGGCGACAGCGACACCACCTGCTGAAAGCTTGTCTTGATGTTTCTGAGCAGGGCGTCGATCTCGAGGCGATCATCCTCACCGACGGCTTCGGGTGCCGGGCTCACCAGCGCCTTCAGGTAGGGCTTGGTCTCCGTGACGCGCTCGAGCGTCACCCGCGCGAGACCCTGAACAATGAGCCGAAGGCTGCCGTCGGGCAGCTTGAACATCTTGTGGATGTGGCTTGCGGTCCCGACGCGGTGAAGGCCCTCCTGCTGAGGTTCTTCAATGGTCGCGTCGCGCTGGGTGAAGACACCAATGATCTTCTGCCCGGAGATTGCGGCGTCGATGAGCCTGACCGAACTCTCCCGAGCCACCGCCAACGGCATGAATGAGTTGGGAAAAAGGACGGTATCGCGGAGCGGAAGAATCGGAAGTTCGTCGGGTATTGAGAGCGGCCTGTCCCCTGTCGAGAGGTCTTCGATTTCAATCGCGTCGTCCCGATCGCTCATGACGGGAATCTCCGTGTGCGTGTAGGGGCCACGCCGCTCAGGCACGACTCGACGGGGAAACGAAGGGCCCGCCCGGCGGACGCAGGACGGGCCTGGATTGGGATCTGCTTAGCTGGCCATGTCGAAGAAGAGCGCCGAAGAGCCACTGCGGCGCACCAACTGGCGCTCGCGCTGTTCCGCCGTCTCGCGCGCCTCTTCGCAGTCCTTGCAGCGAACAGCAAAAGGCAGCGCTCGCAAGCGGGGTCCGGCGATTTCGTCTCCGCACTCGAAACAGTTGCCGTAGGTCCCGTCCTCGAGCCGGCGAAGCGCTTCGTTGACCTTGATCAGCGTCTCGCCCTTCATCTGAATGAGCGCGAATTCGATGTCTTCCTGAATGTCCACTTCGGAACTCTCACCGGGGTCGAGCACGTCGCGATCCTTGCCGCCCTCGGCGCGGACGTCGCGAATCTTGCCCTGAACTTCATTGCTCAGCTCTCGGCGGCGTTCCTCAAGCATCTTTCGGAGTTCGTTGTAGCGGCTCGTCTTTGCCGCCGTTCTGCTCTTTGTCGTCGCCATGTCCCTGCCGCTCCTTCCGAGTCACCCGTATTCGGGTAACAAGCTGTATGGCTCAACTATGCAACTACGGTGCCTTTTTATGTGGCTCAGATCCGAAAGCGGGCTTATCTCTCGCGATTGTGAGCCAGATTGCTTGCACGATGATGCCAGTATGATCCTTTGTTTACTTATATTTAAGACTTCAACACTCATGCCGATACGAATGTATGTCGAGACTTTAGACGTCGAGAACCCAAAGAGAGTCTCCGCAAGAATGTCCGCGAGAGAGGACGGTATAAATTGCCTTGACTGTGGCCGTTCAGCCGCATCTATAAGCGCAATTACTCTGGTTAAGGTAATCCAGAGGCTTCACGAGACCTCTAATGTCAATCGCCGTACGCCATACTGATGACGCGCGACGCCGCGTCGATATTTAGACATATTGTCTACTAATGAGCAACTGTGTTTGGTTTAGACACAGGTGCACGGCAAGGTGTGTTCCCTCATTTCTTAATGACCTGCTACAATTTGGGATTAAGTCTCTGCGTTCAGGAGTTGTTCGAGAGACTCACTCCGAAGATCTAGAGATCTTTCGGTCGGCGGCGACGAAGGCCCTCCGGTCTTCGTATGAGGGATCCATGGCGAAGCGTTGCGAAGTCTGCGATAAGGGACCGGTAGTCGGTCGGACAGTTTCTCATGCCCACAATGTGGGACCGCGCCGGTTCGAACCGAATCTCCAATCTGTTCGGGCACTCATCAACGGCGCCACCAAGCGGATGCGCGTCTGCACCCGGTGTCTGCGGTCGGGCAAGATCAGCAAGGCCGCCTGAGGTGAACCGGGCGGTTTCCGTGCCCGGTGCGCCTGCGGCGATTGGCCCCTACAGCCCAGCGATCCGCGCTGGGAACCTCCTCTTCCTTTCGGGTCAAATCGCGCTCGATCCAGCGACCGGCACAATCGTCGATGACGATATCACCGCGCAGACCGAGCAGGTCATGCGGAACATCGTGGCGCTCCTGACGGCGGCTGGCGCGGGCGTCGAGCACATCGTCCGCACGACAGTCTTCCTTAAGGACATGAATGAGTTCGCCGCGATGAATGCGGTCTATGCCCGGCACGTTGGGGACCCGCCTCCCGCGCGTTCTACGGTTCAGGTCGCTCGGCTGCCCAAGGACGTCCGTATCGAGATCGACGTCATCGCGGTTCTTTCGTAGCGCCTGACGTCAGCCAACTCTTGACCTAGGAGCGGGCTGTGCGTTCCACCCCCAGCACCCCCTGCACGCCCTTGATCGACTTGATGACCTTCTCGAGATGCTTGACGTCCTTGATCTCGACGGTCATGTCGATGCGCGCCTGGGAATCATCACCCGTGCGCGCTTCCATGTTGGTGATGTTCGTATTGATATCGGAGACCTTGGCGCTGATTTCTGCGAGCATCCCCTTGCGATCCTCGACCTGCATCGTGAGCCGGACAGTGTAGGGCGCTTCGCCGGTCGCGCTGTCCCATTCGACCTCGATCCGGCGCTCCGGATCGAACATCAGGTTGAGCACGTTCGAACAGGTAGCCGAGTGGACGGAGACCCCTTTGCCTCTGGTGATGTAGCCGACGATCCTCTCGCCGCGAATCGGGCTGCAGCACCTGGCCCGAAACACCAGCACGTCGTCGGCCCCGCGCACGGTGATCTTGTCAGACTGCGCCCCGCCGCTTCGCAGCACGCGCTTGACCACCGAGACCACCCGAGAATCGGGCCTTTTCTCCCGAAGCTCGGACGGAGCGGATTTCTGCAGCACTGTGCGCGCCGCAATCTTGCCGTATCCGATGTGCGCCAGCAGCTCGTCTGCTGATTTCGCGCCGTACTCGGAGGCAAACGTTTTCAACTCACCACTTTCCAGCAGCGTCTTCGGGTTGAGGTCGAATCGGCGGGCCTCCTTGTCGAACAGCCGGCGACCGAGTTCGATGCTGCGGGTGCGCTCCTCACTCTGAATCACGTGCTTGATCTTGTGGCGGGCACGTGAGGACACGACAAACGCCAGCCAGTCGCGGCTCGGCTTGTGCCCCGCCTGCCGGACGATTTCCACGATGTCGCCATTCTGCAGACGAGTACGGAGCGGGACCATCCGTCCGTTGACGCGCGCGCCCACGCACTGGTTGCCCAGGTCGGTATGAATGCTGTACGCGAAGTCCACTACGGTGGCCCCACGCGGAAGCGAACGGACCTCGCCCTTCGGCGTGAAGATGTAGACCTCCTCCGGATAGAGGTCGATCTTCAGGTTCTGCAAGAATTCCTGAGGATCGCGCACCTCCTGCTGAACCTCCAGGAGCTGCCGCATCCACTGGAAGTAGCGCTCGTCACGCTGATCGCCGATGCGTCCTTCCTTGTATTTCCAGTGCGCGGCGATCCCCTCCTCGGCGCGACGGTGCATCTCCTCGCTTCGGATCTGGACCTCGAATGGGAATCCGTGTTCGCTGATCACCGACGTATGCAACGACTGGTACCCGTTGGGCCGCGGCATGGCTATGAAGTCCTTGATCCGGCCGGGCACTGGCGACCATGTCTGGTGAATGATGCCGAGCGCCGCGTAGCAGTCCTTCACTGACTGGGTGATGACGCGGATCGCAACGAAGTCGTACACCCTGTCGAGGTCGATTTTCTGCCGCTTTAGCTTGAGGTGAATACTGTAGAGACGCTTGATGCGGCCATCGAGCTGCATGACCGGGACTTGCGCGTCGCCGAGTTTTGCCCGGATGGTCACGATCAGTGCGTCGATCACGCCTTCCGCGCTGCGGCGCTTCGCCTCGACCTTCGACCGAAGCGCCTCGTACGCCTTTGGATCGAGATAGCGGAACGACAGCTCTTCGAGCTCGTTCTTGACCTTGCTCATGCCGAGGCGATTGGCGATCGGAGCGTAAATATCGAGGGTTTCCTGAGCAATCGTGATGGCACGCTCCTCCGGCAAGTGGTGAAGCGTCCGCATGTTGTGCAGGCGATCGGCGAGCTTGACGAGGATGACCCTGATGTCGTCAACCATCGCCAGCAGCATCTTGCGGAAATTCTCCGCCTGGCGTTCCTCGCTGGAAGAGAAGGGAATGGCGCCAATCTTCGTGACACCTTCCACGACGTGCGCGATTTCTGGGCCGAACAACTCGGCAATTCGCTCCGGGGTGGTCAGCGTGTCCTCGACTACGTCGTGCAGCAGGCCGGCGGCCAAGGCGACCACGTCGAGCTTCATGTCGGCCAGGAGGTGGGCAACCTCGAGCGGATGGACTAGGTAGGGCTCCCCTGAATGGCGCACCTGTCCCTTGTGTTCGAGCGCGGAGAAGACGTACGCCCGCCGGAGGAGTTCCAGGTCCGCTTCCGGGCTGTAGCTCCGTACTTTCTCGAGGAGGGACTCGAACCGTATCATGACCGCCGGTGTCTAAATTCGTGGCGAACCGCTGGAGAGCCGCCATCTTTATGATAGGAGGCGGTTTGCGGGGGGGTCAAGGCGTCAGCCGACTCCCCTTGACTGACTCGAAAACGGATCACTATACTGACGCGCTTATGGGTCAGTCTGGACAGGTTGCCGTTAAGGGGGATGCGATGCGGAAGTTTTCGTCACGGGCGGCCGTGCTGGTCATGATTTCAGCGACCGGCCTCATGCTGGCAGGGTGCAGCCAAATCGATCGGCTTCGCGCCCGCCAAGCTGTCAAGGATGCCAACCCGATGTACCAGGGCGGCGACTACGCCAAGGCGGCCGCAAAATACGAAGAGGCGCTGGAGATGGATCCGACGCTCGGAGATATTTATTTTTTCGTTGGCAATAGCTACGACAACCTTTACAAGTCCGCCCGGAGGGGCGAAGAGGCCAACGACGCCTTCCTGACCAAGGCGATCGAGAACTACAAGAAGGCCGCGGAGATGGCGCAGACAACCCCGCCCATCAAGAAGCTCTCGCTCGAGTACCTGGTGGCCGCGTACGGCCCGGACAAGCTGAACGATCCGGCCCAATCCGAGCCGATCGTGATGCAAATGATCGAACTCGAGCCTGGCGAGCCGACCAACTACTTCGCCCTTGCCAAGATCTATGAGGACAACGGCGATTACGAGAAGGCCGAGGCCACCTACTTCAAGGCCAAAGAGGCAAAGCCGAACGAGCCAACCGTCTATACGACGCTTGCCGGCTTCTACAACCGGCAGGGCGACTTCGAGAAGACCATCAGCGCCCTCAACGAGCGAACCGCAAAGGAACCGACCAACCCGGAAGCGCATCATCTCGCGGCGACGTTCTACTGGGAGAAGGTGTACCGCGACTTCCGACTGTCGGACGCCGATAAGCGAAAATACGTCCAGTCGGGGCTTGATGAAGAGACCAAGGCTATCGAGTTGAAGAACGACTACGTCGAGGCGATCACCTACAAGGGGCTGCTCCTCCGCCTCCAGGCGAACCTGGAGAAGGATGTCGCGAAGCAGCAGGCGCTCCTGCGAGAGGCTGATCGCCTCCAGGCGCAGGCCACCGACCTCCGGAAGCAGAAGCAGGCCGGAGCAGGCGACTAGCCTTCCGACATTCCGGTCAACAAATTCGTCCGCGCAATCAGGGCCGTTTCCGCCACCGGGAGCGGCCCGTTTCTTGTACAATTTCTGCCGGTTCACGGCACGTCTGAAACTCGTCACTCAGTCGTCATCGCGCTCTCGTAATCTCGAATAGCTGTTCGTCGAAAGCGTGCGGGGACGGCGTACGAGGCGTCTCGAACTCTTGCGCCCGACCTTCCGAATACTGTGGGAGTGATCCAATGAAGCCTTGCTCGAACGTTACGTCGCGGTTTGCCTGGAAGACTCTTGTCATGCTCGCGCTGTGCGCTGCTCTGTGGCCGACAAGTCACCTGTCAGCGCAGGGCGTCACTACGGGCGCCATCACCGGCCTCGTGCTCAACACCGAGATGCAACCCGTTCAGGGTGCCAGTGTGATCGCGATCCACCTGCCCTCTGGCACCAGCTACGAAGCCACGACGCGTGCGGACGGACGGTTCTCCATTCCAGGCATGAGGGTGGGCGGTCCGTACAGTGTGACGGTCGCCTACATGGGCGGCGGCGGGACCGCCTTCGCTCCTGAGACCCAGGAGAACATCACGGCCAATCTCGGCCTGACGGCCGACCTGCAGTTCACGGTGCGCCCTATCGCGGTGCAAGAGACCGTCACGGTGAGCGGCCAGATTGATCCGGTCTTCAGCTCGAGCCGGACGGGTGCGTCGACGTCGATCAGCCGCGTGGACATCGCGGCGCTTCCGACCGTCTCCGGCCGGATCAGTGACCTGACGCGCCTCACGCCCCAGGCCGGCAGCAACAGTTCGTTTGGAGGCCAGGACGGCCGCATGAACAACATGACGGTAGATGGCGCCTATTTCAACAGCGCATTCGGACTCGGCGAGGGGCAGGCCGGCGGCAGAACGGGCGTCGCGCCGATCTCGCTGGAATCTATCGAGCAGCTACAGGTAAGCGTCGCACCGTTCGATGTCCGGCAGGGCAACTTCATAGGCGCCTCCGTGAACACTGTCACTCGAAGCGGGACCAATCAGCTCAGCGGCTCCTTCTATCACCGCATGCGAAACGATGGCTATGTCGGAACAGAAGCCAGGGGACTCACCGTGAATCCCGGCACGTTCACGTTCCGGGATACAGGCTTCTGGGCGGGTGGACCGATCGTCAGGAACAAGCTGTTCGTCTTCGGCAACTACGAGAACGAGCTTTTCAAGGCGCCCCTCCACACCTTCGTCGCCAATTCTGGGGGCCAACCCGTGAGCGGTAGCGTCACGCGAGTCCTCGCATCGGACCTCGACACGCTCAGCGCCTACCTGAAGAGCAGGTTCGCGTACGACACCGGTGGATACCAGAACCTATCAGCCGATACGCCCGGCAAGCGGTATCTGATCCGTGGTGATTACAATCTGAACAACAGCAACAAGTTCAGCTTCCGTTACAGCCAGCTCGACTCGAGCTCGGGCAAGAACCTGTCGAGCTCGACGTCGGCCGGTCTTGGCAGGGGGACCTTTAGCGCAAACTTCCTGAATTTCGAGGCATCCAACTACTCCCAGCTCGAGAACATCAAGTCGGGTATCGGTGAGTGGAACTCGGTCCTCGGCAACACCGTGTCGAACAGTCTGGTAGCCGGCTATACGAAGAACGACGAAGGCCGCGGCGATCCGGGCAAGCTATTCCCGTTCGTGGATATTCTGGCACCGGACGGCACGGCCTATCTCTCGTTCGGCACCGAGCCGTTCACACCGAACAACGAGCTGCGCTACAAGACCTATCAGGTCAAGGACGACATCACGAAATTCGGCACGCGTCACTCGCTGACCGTGGGCGGCACCCTGCAACGCTACGAGTCCGCAAACGTGTTCTACTCGCTGCAGCAGAGCGGCTACGTCTACAACTCGCTGCAGGACTTCTACACCGACGCGAACAACTTCCTGGCGAACCCCAACCAGACGACCTCTGCGGTGACGCTGCGCCGGTTCCAGGTGCGCTACATGAACATCCCCGGCCTGTCGAAGCCATTGCAGCCGCTGGAGGTCTGGAATGGCGGGGGCTACGCTCAGGACGAGTGGCGGATAAAGCGGAACCTCACGATCACTGGGGGTGTACGGCTTGATGTAGCTACCTTCGGCAACACCGCGTTTCCGAATCCCGCCGTTGACGCGCTCACATTCCGGGACGAGACGGGCAAGGCGGTGAAATACACGAGCGGTAGCCTCCCGGACCCGAAGATCCTCTGGTCGCCCCGCGTCGCCATGAACTGGGACGTGGCAAGCGCGCAGAGTACGCAAGTCCGTCTGGGAACCGGAATCTTCTCGGGGCCCCCACCCTACGTCTGGGTTTCGAACCAGATCGGACAGACGGGCGTCTTGACCGGCTTCGACCAGTTCGACAACGTCACGACGCGGCCGTTCAATCCCGATCCGAGCAGATACAAGCCGACGACCGTGACGGGCGCCGGTGCGGCCAGCTTCGAGTTCAACGTGACCGACCCGAACTACAAGTTCCCGCAGGTGTGGCGCGCCAATCTCGCAATGGACCGAAAGCTACCGGGTGGGATCACCAGCACGACCGAGTTCCTCTACAACAGGGACGTTAACGGTGTGTACTACATCAACGCCAACCTGCCAGCCGCACAAACCGCCTTCACCGGCGTCGATGCTCGCCCACGTTGGACGTCCAATCGCATCAACAACACCTCGCCCATCATCACCGCCGCCTACGTGATGAAGAACCAGAACATCGGACGCTCGTGGAACTTCTCACAGATGCTGTCGAATACGGCGTACCACGGCCTCACGGTGAAGGGCGCCTACAGCTACGGCATTACCCGGAACACGATCGACCCCGGCTCCAACGCGTCAGGGTCGTGGCTTGGCAACGAAATGGCTTCAGACCCGAATAACCCAGGCCTCGGAGTGGCGAATTCTGCGCAGGGCCATCGCGTGTTCGCCCAGGTGTCCTACAGCCGGCAGTACTTCGGCTTCGGGTCCACAACCATCTCCACCTTCTTCGAAGCGAAGCCGTCGTTTCCGAACTTCAGCACCACCGCGAGCTACGTGTTCGCCGGGGACATGAACGGCGACGGCGCCTCGGGCAACGACCTGATCTACATTCCGAGGAACACGTCAGAGATGAACTTCGTGGCCTTCACGGCGGGCGGGGTCACGTTTACCCCGGAACAGCAGGCCGCGGCGTTCGAGGCGTACATCAATCAGGACAAGTACCTGAGCAAGCATCGAGGCGATTACGCCGAGCGCGGCGGCGTGTGGTACCCGATGGTCAAGAGGATGGACCTGAGCATCACCCAGGACGTGTTCCACAATATCGCCGGGAAGCGCAATGCGGGCCAGTTCCGCATCGACTTCACCAACTTCGGCAACCTGCTGAATCACAACTGGGGCGTCAGTCAGCGATTGGTCGTACCGGTTACGGCAGCCAACGGCGCGCAGATCCTCACGAATCCCGCGGTGGACGCCCAGGGGCGGGCGAGCTACCGCCTGGCGGTAGCCAGCGGCCAACTGGTGACCAAGTCGTTCCAGACCAACACGCTGATTAATAGCAATCAGACGTCTGGCAGCGACGTATTCCTGTTCCTGCTCAGCTTCCGCTACTCGTTCAACTAGGCTCGAGAGGTTCCGCACAAGGTGGCCGGCGTCCCACAGGGGCGCCGGCCCTCCTGCGGAAGCTTCCTTCTACTCTACCTGTAAGTCTCTGAGGCGTCTTGGCGCAGTGAAGCTCTTGATGCGGAGATATTTCGGCAGGCAACCACTGATGCCATCCAGGGCCGACGACAAGGCGATTGACGAAGGCGGGATAGCCTGCCTGCTCCTGCTGAGAGCCGAGGACAGCCCGTACAGAAAACCCGTACAAGAAAAAAGGCCGCCCCTTAGAGGGACGGCCTTTCGTGTGTACGAGCTTGCGAGACGCCCGACTAGTCGGTTCCCGGTGAGGGGCTGGCGCCAGCGGCACGCCGCATCCCCTCGGTAACGATGCCGACCTTCTCGACGCCGGCGCCCTTGGCGGAATCGATGACATACACGATGTCCCCGTAGCGGAGGCTGCCCGCCGCGGCGATGAACATCGTCTTGTCCTTGCGCTCCTCGAAGATAGTGCGGAGCTTCTCCGGGAGTTGGAGGGCCGTAACGTCCTGCTTGTTGATCGAGATCCGTTTGTCAGCGGTGTACTCGAGCACGATCTGACTGATCTCGGTCTGCTGTTCCGGGGTGTTCTTCGTTTCGGCTGGAATGTTGATGTCGAGCCCTCTTTGGTTGAGCGGAAGGGCAGCCATGAAGATCACCAGAAGCACGAGCAGCACGTCGATCATCGGCGTGATGTTCATGTCTCCATTGGGCTTCGGGATTTCTCCCTTGAAGACCGTGTCGGCGCCGAAATGCTGGTGATGGTGAGCCATTATCGGCCTCCCCCGCCAGCGGCCTCTCGGGCCTGCGCCTGGGCCTGCGCCCCAGACTTCGGATCGGTGATTAGGCCCATGTCCTCGATGCCCGCCGTGCGAAGAGAGTCCATCGCCTCCATCACGGCCCCGTACTCGGCATCCACGTCGGCCTTGATGATGACGATCTTCTGGCCACCCTTGGATTCAAGGACCTCTGTCACGCGCCGTGCAAGGTCATCCTTCGGCACCTGGACGGTGTTGAGGAAGTAGCGCCTGTCAGCCGTGATGGCAACGGTTGTCTGGTCCTGCCCTTCGGGCTTTGGCGCGCTGTTGGCCGCCGTGGGCAACGTGAGCGGGGCACCCTGCTGCAGCAGCGGGGCCACGATCATCATGATGATGAGCAGCACCAGCATGACGTCGACAAGTGGCGTGACGTTGATGTCGGCCTTGACTCCGCCGCCATCGCCACCGACGTTCATTGACATATGACTAACTCCAGAAATGAGGAGGCTGGGTTGCTGGGCAGCCGGGCATATCCCCGGCCACCGAGCTACCCAGCTGCCTGATAGCTCTTACGCCGTCTTCTTGATGAAGTAGTCGACCAGTTCCGACGAGGAGTTGTCCATCTCGACGTTGAAGTACTCGAGGCGCGCGGTCAGGAAGTTGTAGAACCAGACCGCCGGAATCGCCACGAACAGACCAAGCGCGGTCTCGACGAGCGCCTCGGCAATACCAGCCGACACGGCGCCGATACCACCCGAGCCGGTGGACGCGATGCCGGTGAACGCGTTGATAACGCCGACGACCGTGCCAAGCAGGCCGACGAATGGTGCCGTCGAGCCGATGGTCGCCAGGGTGCTGACCCCCCGCTTCAAGTCAGAGGCGGTCAAGGCCGTCGCACGCTGAATCGAGCGCCGGACGGTATCCAGGACGTCCTCACGAGCGAGGCCCGCGCCGCCGCTCTCCTGCTGGAACTGGTACTCCTGCAAGCCAGCGAGCACAACCTTCGCGAGGTGGCTGTAACGGAAGTCCTTCGATGCGGAGAGCGCGATGGCCTCCTTCAGCCGGCCGTCCTTGAGGTGTTTGGCAACCTGCGGAGCGTAGAGCTTCGACTGCTTCCGCGCCTGGCTGTAGGTGTAGATCCGCTCGATCGAAACACCAACCGACCAGAACGACATGATGAACAGCACCACGGCGACCGCGATGGCGATCGCGCCCATCTGCGAGAAGAGGTCGACGAGGTTGATCCCACCACCCTCCTGCGCAAAGGCCGGCGAGCTGGCAAGCATCGCGACCAGCCCTGCGCACGCAACTTGACCAATCTGACGCATCTTCCGAACTTCCATTACCGAATCCTCCGCTTGATGAACCGTTGGTGGTGGTCTGACTCAGTCTGAACTGAACAGGGTCTAAAGAATCTAACGTCTAACTCAGCGTGAACTGAACAGTGACGGTCATGATGACCGGTACCGGCACGCCGTTGAGCAGCGTCGGCGAGAACTCCCATTGCCGCACCGCGTCAAGCGCCGCCCCGTCGAGCAGCGGAATCGAGCGCAGCACTCTCGCGTCTGCCACCTTGCCGTTCGGACCGATCGTGGCCTCGATAATCACGACGCCCTGTACGCGCGCTGACTGCGCAATCGGCGGATATACCGGGCGCTTATCGACGGTCTTGACCGGGGCCTTGATATTGCCGCCCACCCGTACCGGAGCTGGTGGTGGCGGCGGTGGTGGCGGTGGCGGCGCCTCAGGAAGCCCGCCGACCACGCCGCCGGCTACGCCGCCGGGGATGCCACCTTCAACGGCACGCTCAAAGTTGGTCTCCAGACCAGTTTCAGCCTTGATCTCCGAAGGGGCTTCGAGCGGCGCGGCCGCGGGATTCACATCCACGATCGGCTTGGGCGCAGCGGCCTGAGGCGGCGGTGGTGGTGGT
>JAKFXY010000074.1 GCA_021731165.1 Acidobacteriota bacterium
TTCGCGGCGGTGCCGTCGCCAAGGGCGACCCGCTGCAGGCGGCCCGCCTGGCCGGCATCATGGCGGCCAAGCAGACAGCGGCGCTCATTCCGCTCTGTCATCCGCTGCCGCTGTCGCACGTGAGCGTGGAGCTGAGCCCGCTACGACGCGGTTACCGGATTGAGTCGCGCGTCCGCACCACCGCACAGACTGGTGTCGAGATGGAGGCGCTCACGGCCGTGGCGGTGGCCGCGCTCACGATCTACGACATGGTCAAGGCGATCGACAAGGCCATGGTGATCGGATCGATGTGCCTCATCGAAAAGACCGGGGGCAAGTCGGGGGATTACAGACGGCGCTGAGCGGTCGTCACGTGCGCGCCGCATGCCCGTTCGCCCTCCGGCTCGCCCTTCCGCGGCGTTGTACTTGGCGTCCCGTCGCGGTGCTCGCAGTCGGGCTCGAGCGACATGCGACACACAAGCGAAGAACTGAAACTGAAGCCGCCGCCGTCCTCGTTGCTCAGCCCGGTCGGTGGGTAGCGCAATGAGCCGTCACGTAAGGCATTGCTCATGACGCACTTTGTCGCCCTCCTGCGTGGCGTTCGTCGGCACTGGCAATCGCATCACCATGGCTGAACTGCGCGCGCTCATGGAGGCCATCGGCTTTTCCTCCGTGCGCACGCTCCTCGCCAGTGGCAACGTGGTCTTCGCGAGTTCTGGCGGCAATCCGGCGAAACACGCGCGCGCCATACATACGGCGCTCAGCGAAGAAAGCGGCCTGAACGTCCCGGTCATCGTCAAGTCTGCCGCGGAGTTCGCGGCAATCGTCAAGGAGCATCCAATCCGGGTGCCTGAGGAGAATGCGTCGAAACTCCTGATCGCGTTTGTCCAGAAAGTGCATGCCTTGCTTGAAGAGGGTGCCGCACGCCCCGGCGCCAGTACTTGACGTCGCTATCGGGAACTGGCATTGTCCCCCCGACTATCCGCGGGAAGATTCCGGGGCGCAGTCGTCTCTTCGGGAAATGAGCGCCAACAGAAAGGGTTTCACCATGCGAGCTCGCTTCTTGATGTCAGTGCTGACGCTGTCAGTGTCTTTCGGTCTACCGGCTCTGGCGGGCGCGCAAGCAGCAGAGCCGCCGGCTCCTCCTCCGGGACTCCTCGACCGACCGAATTTCCTGCCAGTCGGGCCTCCCGCCAACGTGCCGGCTTCCGCCGTACCGGATCTCTCCGGTGATTGGGCATTCGACAATCGGCCTGGGCGCCAGACTCCCTTCCAGAGTCTGAGCGCGGCCGACCCGAACGCCAGGATGCGGGGCAAGGAACCTGACATTCCGTATCATCCGTGGGCTCGGGAATACACCATGAAGCAGTTTCCCCCCACCGGTCCGGAGGCCGCGTTCGAGCGGACGACCGACCCGTATATTCACACGTGCGAACCGTTGGGGCTGGCGCGGATCTACAACTACCCGGCGAAGACGAAGTTCATCCAGACCCCTGAAGCGGTCTACATGCTTCATGAGGTCGGTCCCAACTACCGCATCGTCTGGTTGAACGCCAAGCATCCCGAGGATCCGGATCCGCAGTACTGGGGCCATTCGGTCGGCTGGTACGAGAATGGCGACACGTTGGTCATCGACACGATCGGGGTGAACGATCGGTCGTGGCTGGATCAGCAGGGGCATCCGCATACCGAGAAGCTGCACTTCATCGAGCGCTACAAGAGGGTTGGTGGCGACATGCTGGACATGACGAATACCGTGGACGACCCTGGCGCGTACACGGCGGCATGGGCCGGCGCGCCCAAGAACTTCCGCAAGTCGGATACGGGCTTCATGCGCTACCAGTGGGTGTGCTCGGTTCGAGACACCTACGACCACTACGCCAAGGTTGGCAAGGAGGGCAACCCCGGGGCGACCAGCTTCAAGTGAATCGGCGGCCCACGTCTTCTCGATGAAGCTTCCGATCTACCAGATCGACGCGTTCTCGAGCCGCGTGTTCGGCGGGAATCCCGCGGCTGTCGTCACGCTCGATCGGTGGCTACCCGACGAGACGCTTCAGGCTATTGCGGCCGAGAACAACCTGTCCGAGACCGCCTTCGTGCTGCTTCAAGGCGAGACGGTGCCCTTGAGATGGTTCACACCGACCGTTGAGGTCGATTTGTGCGGCCACGCGACGCTGGCGGCAGGCCACGTACTGTTCGCGTACCACTATCCCTCGCACGAGAGACTGCGCTTCAACACTCGAAGCGGCGTCGTGGCCGTGAGCCGTGACGGCGATCTCCTGAGTCTCGATTTCCCCGCGCGTCCGGCGACGGCAACCGACGTCTCCGACGCACTCGTCGAAGCGCTGGGAGCGAAGCCTCGCGAGGCGTATCGCGCGCGAGACATTCTCGCCGTGTTCGAGACAGAAGGCGCGATTCGCGACCTGCGACCGAACTTCGAGCGCATTGCCGCGCTCGACACGTTCGGCGTCATCGTGTCCGCGCCGGGGACCGAGGTCGATTTCGTCTCCCGCTTCTTCGGGCCGCGTGCGGGCATTCCGGAGGATCCCGCGACCGGGTCGGCGCACTGCACTCTCGTGCCATACTGGGCGGCCCGTCTTGGAAAACGGAAGCTGAGCGCGAGACAGTTGTCCCGTCGAGTCGGAGAACTCCACTGCGAGCTGCGTGGCGATCGGGTCGCGATCGCGGGAAGGGCCGTTGAGTATCTCCGAGGGGAGATCAACGTTCCAGAGGACCGGAGGATCGGCCTATGAAGTTCATATCGGCGCTCATGGCTTTCGTGATGATCGCGCTCGGAACCACGGTGGCCGCGGACGGCACGAGTATTCTGTTCATCGGCAATAGCTTTACCTACGGTGCGGGCTCGGCGGTTCGCTTCCATCGTGCCGACACGGTGACTGATCTGAACAACGAGGGCAACGGCGGCGTGCCGGCGCTGTTCAAGTCCTTCACGGCACAAGCCGGACTCGACTACGACGTGTACCTCGAGACGCGAGGTGGCAGCGGCCTGGAGTTCCACCTCGAGAACAAGCTCGGGGTCATCGGCAGGCGTCCCTGGGACACGGTGGTGATGCAGGGCCAGAGCACGCTCGACTTCGACAAGCCTGGCGATTCCGCCAAGATCATCAGGACCAGTCGGCAGATGGCCGACTTCCTCCATGGCCGCAATCCGAAAGTGGAGATGTACTTGATGGCGACATGGTCGCGCGCGGACCAGACATACCCCGCCAAGGGCGCCTGGTTCGGCAAGCCCATCGAGGCGATGGCCCAAGACGTGCGCGCCGCCTACGACAAAGCCGCCGCGGGCGCGCCGTCGGTCAAGTCAGTGATTCCGGTGGGCGAGGCATGGATGCGCGCCATGCAAGCCGGCATCGCCGATCCGAATCCCTACGACGGCGTCGAGGCAGGCAAGATCAATCTCTGGACCTACGACCACTATCACGCCAGCGCGTACGGGTACTACCTCGAGGCGCTGGTCATCTTCGGCAGCCTGACCGGACGCGATCCGCGCTCGCTCGGCGAGAACGAATGCTCGGCCTACGAGTTGGGATTGGCGCGTCCCGATGTCAGAAAGCTGCAGCAGATCGCCTTTGAGCAGCTTGGTAGCGCAGTTACACCGGCTCCCCTGGTCGTGCCCAGTCCCAGCAGTCCTGAACGCTGCGGCCGGTAGATGGCCGGGCTGGGGTCCCTGGTGGTCCTCGATCTCCACGGCTAGGTTGCACATCGACCGAGGGGCTACTCGAACACGAAGCAGCCCCTTGCCTTCGTGAAAGTCAGAATCGCAGCAGGCGAGTGATCTTGAGCGCCAGGGAGCGATTGACCAACCGTGGCGCGTCAGGGGCCAGCGTGTCGCGGCCGTCGCTGTAGACCAGGAACAGTTCGCTGCCGGGGCGGTATTCCCAGCGCAACCTGGCGCTGGAGGTCAGTGAGTGCGTCGCGGCGTTGAACTGCACCAGGCTGCTCACGACCATCCGCGCGTTCGGTGTGATGATCGTCCTCGCGCCCAGAACCCTGGCCGTGAACTGGCCATAGGGCAGATCGACCCAGGCGAGTGACATCGTCGGCTCGATGGCAAAGTGGGGGCTGAGCCCGATGTAGCCGTCGTAGCTGGCTTCCGTCTTCGTGCCGTCCCCGTAGAACGATCCCACCGTAATGGCGGCCCGCCCAGACACTCTGCGCTGCTGCCCGATGTTGTACGTGAACCGCGCATTGGAGTAGTCGTAGCCACCTTGCGGCACGACGACGCCGGTCGCAATCGTGAAGTTCCTGGGGAGGTACTCGTACTCGCCGCGGTACTCGACGGCGAGCGAATCGCCGCTGTTGAACTCGATGCCGAAGCTGCCGAATGCCGAGCGGTTCTGCACGAGGGTGCGGCCGGCGTTCTCGATATAGTCGAAGCTCGCCTGCCATGTCAGCTTGCGCATCAGGCGGCTCGACGGCGTGCGAGGGCTGAATCTGACGCGCCCGAAGCTGCGCCGGAAGTCGGTGCGTCGCACGTAGCCGACCTCGGGGTTGAACTGCGGTCCGATCGCCAGGTGTTCGGCCTCGAGTCCGTACCGATCGCCCCCATACTCGAAGAACCCACGGTAGCTGTCGTTGTTTCCGTCCGCCACGCTCGAACTGGTCGTGGCATAGAACCCACCCACGCTCACGTTCTGAAAGAAACCGAAGTTCGCGTCGATGCCGCCGGCCCCGTTCGAATCGTCGCCGACGATCGTTGGCGCCCGACGGGTGGCGATCATGCCCACCGTGCTCCGGCGGAAGACATTCCGTTTCAGCCGAACGACCGAGAAGTTGGTTGCCGTGGCGCCAATCGACGGCTTGTCATCGGTCTGAATGTTCAGCGCGCCGATGCTGTAGGCGCCTACCTGGCCGGCGACCCGTGCACCGGCCACGACCGGCACGGTCTGGCCGCTGCTCAAGCCGATCTGCCGGCTGAAGAAGATGACCGGGATTTCCCGTTCGGTGGTGCTGCTCGTCCCGAGCGGTGCGCCGCCGAAGGCAAAGATGCCCTGTCCTTCAAGGAAGAACTCGCGCTTCTCCGGAAAGAAGAGGCTGAAGCGGGTCAGGTTCACCTGCTGCAGGTCCTCTTCTACCTGGGCGAAGTCGGTGTTCGCGGTGATGTCGGCCGTCAGGCCACGCGTGATGCCGTATTTGAAGTCGAAGCCGACGTTCTTCGCGAGATGATTGGAATACGGCACCGTCGCGGCCCTGTCGGTTGCCAAGGTTGCCGCCACGTAGGGCTTCAGTTCCAGGTTCTTTGACTGTAGAGGGGTCTCCACGCCGACCAGCGTGCCGGCGGCGTTCATCCGGTTCACGGCCCCCTGGCCGTAGGCAGCTGGTACGGCGCTCAGGTAGGAGTTCTCGTTCTTCCACTTCACGATCCGCCGGACGTTGATCCCCCACACCTGTGGCCCGGACGTCCCATAGCGAAGCGACTTGAATGGAATCACCATCTCTATCGTCCAGCCCTGGTCGGAGCGCGCCGAGCGTGTGTCCCACACCGTGTTCCAGCTCGAGTTCAGCTGGCTGTCCACGATGGACTGGTCCCGAAGCGTGCCGAGCGGCCCGGTCTGGAACGTGAAGCCGTTCCGCCGATCGTAGAACGTGTCGAGCACCACGCTGAGGCTCTCGTTCTGGATGAGTCCGCTGTCATCCCGGCGCAGCTCCGTGGCAATCTCGCGTGCGGGCTGGCTGTCGAAGCATCGCGCGGCGATGTAGAGGTTCTCCTCGTCGTACATCACCCAAATCTCGGTTGGCTCGGTCGCTTGCTCACCCTCGGCGGGTACCTGCTGGATGAAGCCGCCTGCGCCCTGGACAGTCTCGTAGACTTCCTCGTCGAGGCGCCCGTCCAGTGTGAGCGGCGTGGCGATCCGGAAGGCGCGCATCGTCGCGCGTCCGTTCTCGTCGCGGTTGACGGTGGCCGGGGCCACAGGCGCCGGGGGGCCGTCGATTGGAGGAAGCGGCGCGGACTCCGGCCGTGCGATCGAGGTTGCTTGAGCGGCCAAGGCCGGTCGTGGTGCGCCGACCAAGCCGGCGGCCAGGAGCATGAGGGCACCGACGATGGCGGGCCTCGAGGAACGACACATGCGATCGGTTGTCGTCAAGGCAAGCCGGACCGCGGAAGCGAATGCCGGTCGGTTCCTCAGAAGACGCGAGCGGTGGGAATCGGCCACCAGCGGAGCTGGACCTTGCCGATGATGTACTTCTTCGGCACCATCCCCCAGTGACGGCTGTCCGAACTGTTGTTTCGATGATCCCCCATCACGAAGTAGTAGCCTTCCGGAATCACCGTGGGGCCGAAGTCGTCGTGGCTGCGGTACTCGGGCGGAACGAAGTCGTCGCGCATGGGCACGTCGTTCACGAAAACGCCCCCGTCCACAATCCTGACGGTATCGCCTTCTTCAGCAATCACGCGCTTGACGAACGACTTGTCGGGGTTGAGCGGATAGAACAGCATCACGATGTCGCCCCTGCGGGGCGCGCCCATCCGATACGCGAACTTGTTGACGATGAGCCGATCCTGATCCGCGAGCGTCGGCGCCATGCTCAGCCCTTCGACCCGCGCGACCTGGAACCCGAAGGTCACGATCAGCGTGGCGTAGACGGCGGCCGAGGCCAATGTCTTGAACCAGGCGACGAACTCGTCCCGCCAGATGCCCAGGCGGCGCATCATGACGGTCGCCGGGTCTTCGAGCTCGAGGCGCACGTCCGCATGGGCCGGCATGGAGGGCAACTCGGCGGTGTCGCCCTCCTGCATCAGCAAGGGCTCCTCCGGGGCGGCGGGCGTCAGAGCTTCAGGTACTCTCGCAGCCGCTTCGTCTGCGATCGGCTGACCGGGATCTCCGTCGCCTTCGCGTCCTTCATCCGAAGGATGTAGTTCCTGCTGAACCAAGGGACAATCTCCTTGATCTTGTTGATATTCACCAGATGCGAGCGGTGGACGCGCCAGAACACGTCCGGGTCGAGTCGCGCCTGCAAGTCGTCCAACGTCCGATAGTTGGAGGTGCCGGAAATCTGGCCTGTCACTATGTTAATCGACTCGTCGGCCACTGAGGCGTAGATGACCTCGTCGGCCTGCACCAGCAGGAACCGCTCGCCCGTCTTGACGGCGACCTGGTCCCGCCGGACATTCCGGCTAGAAACCAACTTTGCAATTCTGTCGAGCTGGTCCTTGAGGTCAGCCTGCCCGCCGGCCGGCCCCGCGCTGAGGCGGCGGCGGGCCCGCTGGATGGCTTGATCGAGGCGACTGGCCTCGACCGGCTTCAGCAGATAGTCCACCGCGTTGACCTCGAACGCCTCGATCGCGTGCTGGTCATAGGCGGTGACAAAGATGAGCCCCGGCGAGTCCTCTTCGCGGGCCAGCAGCCGCCGCGCCACCTCGAAGCCGGTCAGCCCAGGCATCTGGATGTCCAGGAACACGAGGTCCGGACCATGGCGCTCGACCACCGTCAAGGCCTCTATTCCGTTACCCGCCTGCGCGATGACCTCCACCTCGCCGAGTTGTTCCAGCTGATAGCAGAGCTCCTCGCGGGCCAGCTGCTCATCGTCGACGACGATGACGCGGAGGGGGCTCATGCGGTGATCTGCGCCGCGGCCATGAGCTCGGGAATCTCAATCCTGGCAATCGTGCCGCGCCCGGGCTCGCTGTTCATTTTGAGTTGATACGCCGCGCCATAGATGACGCGAAGCCGCTCCCTCACGTTGGTGAGGCCGATGCCGCCGGACATCGGCTGGTCGAGGCGATCCATCACGAATCCCATCCCGTCGTCCTCGACCTCGATGAGCGCGCGGCCGTGCTCACGCCAGCTGCGAATGACGATCGACCCGGTACCGACCTTGCGCGCGAACCCGTGCTTGATGCAGTTCTCCACGAGCGGCTGCAGGATCATGCTCGGGACGATGATGTCCAGCGTGTCGGCACCGATGTCTTTCCTGACCTGGAGCTTCGGGCCGAAGCGAACCACCTCGATGTCGAGGTACTCATCGATCGACTCCAGCTCGTCTCGCAGGGTGACGAAGTGTTCTTGGCTGCGCAGCAGGCGCCGCAGAAGGCCGGACAGCTTCGTGATGAGCGTGCGGGCGGTATCGGGTTGTGAACGGATGAGCGAGGAAATCGACGTCAGCGTATTGAAAAGAAAGTGCGGATTGATCTGGCTCTTGAGCGCCTCAATCTTTGCCGCCAGCAGGAGCTTCTCCTGCTCCTGCAGGCGATGTTCGATGCGCGCGCTGTTCCAGATCTTGATGGGCGTGGCCACGGCCAGCACCGTGGCGAGGACCACGAGCAGCACCATCCAGTGCGATGGGGAACCCAGGTAGAACAGCCGGCTGATGCCAAAGCGGATTCCGAGCGCCTGGCGCAGCAGCTCCAGGGCGATCGGGGCCAGCAGCAGGACGAACTGCCAGTTGGGCTCGAACTTCCGAATCATCTGCCAGACGTGTTTGGGAAGGTCCACGAACACGAAGGGCGTGAACTGCCAGATGGCTTCCTTGGGGCACGCTTCACGCAGGCCGCCGCCGGCAAACCCGCATCCCACCGCGAAGGGGAGCGCGATGAACTCGCCCGCCACGAGCGCCGGTGCCGCCACCATGAGGCCGACCAGCGCCCCCGCGTACGGCCCCGCGATCAGTCCGGCGAGGAACGCCCCCTCGAGCGTGACATCGGCGGCCTGGTAGTTCAGCAGCAGCCTGGCCGTGACTCCCGCCATGAGCGGAATCCCGATCGACAGGGTGAAGACGAGCCGGTCCAGCCATCCACGTCGCTCGAAGATGAGGATGTGCCGGAACCGGCGATACCGCGCGAGCATCGTCGCCAGCACCGCGATGACGGCAAGCTTGACGATGAGCGTGGTCAGCAGGAACTGCGCGGCGGAGAGAAATCTGGCTTCCTGGAGCACCGCGCCCATTGTACCTACGGGCGCGAAATCCCAAGTCCCATGGACGGCTGTTTATTTGAGTCCCAACGGCTTGCCAGCCATGAGGAGGCGAATCGCCTCCTCATGGCGTCTGGCCTTCGTCTCCTCGCGCTTGGCCGACTCTATCCAGCCTATGTACTGTCTGCGATGTGAGGGCGCGAGCCCTTCGAAGTGCCGCCATGCCGCCGGATGCTTCCGTAGCGCTGCCCGGATGTGCGGTGGAGCGGTTGCGGGCGCTTGGAATCGTGGTGCTCGTGGCCCATGGCTGCGTCCCGTCGGTGCGCGGTCGATCCCACCTGGCTTCAACCTGCCACCGGACTTCAAGGCCGCGTAGCGCTTCCGATTGATAGCCGACCATCGGCTATCCGCCTTCCGCGGCGTGAACTTGCGCGCATAGCGCGAGTCATCGAGACGCTTGACCAGGCTATCTACCCAACCAAAGCACAGCGCTTCATCGAGAGCGTCCAGGTACGCAATCGATGCGACACCGGTGTGTAGCTTATGAAAGATGAGCCACACCTCGGACTCTGAGTCGTGGTGCTCGTCGAGCCACGTGCGCCACTGATCAGCGGTCCGAGCGACAAAGGTCTTCACGGTTTGCGATCCTTGCCACGCTTGTCCTCCGAACGCGTCGCCTGTGTCGCGCGGTTCACAGCCACGTTCTAACAACGGCGGCCGCGCCGGCTCCAGGCGCAATGAGGCAGCCGGCGCCGGATGTCAGCGACCTACGGCAGTCCGGATGCGCGCGAGGTGGTGCCAGCTGTGCCGAAGCGCGTGATCCTCGATGACGAACTGCGCGGTAACCGGGGCGCCGAAGCTCAGCGAGAACGGTGCCGCCCGATCCAGCTCTTCATCGCTGAAGGCGCGAACCGTTGCGGCCGCCTGGTGACTGTGCTTGCGCAACAAATCGAGCGCCTCCGCCTTCACGACCTTGGCGTGCTCGCGGGCGTGGCCGGCATTCAACTCGGCGACGACCTGCCAGGTCACATCGATGACCGCGTTCCCGCCGGCGACGGCGCGCGCCAGGTCGATCTCGATGGGGTAGACGAGTGCGACATGGTTCACGATTTGGCCCACCGTCCGGCGGTCGGTGGGGGACGTTGGAGTTTCCCACTCAACGTCCGACAGCCCTTCCGCAAAGGCAGCCAGGCTGGCCGCACCGTCCTCGATGCGGGCGGCAAGTAATTCAGTGCGACGACTCATGCCATTGCTCCTCAGTGTCTGTGGCCGAATCTACTGCCAGCGTCGACGTGCTACATGACATGCCCCCGGATAAGTTGCGCCCAACGTCAGGCATCAGCCACGGCGTACCGACTCCAGATCGCGCCGTCGGCTGCAGGGCGTGTTCGGCGGCGCGTCGCCTATAAGATCGGCCCGGCGCCACGGCTCGAGTGCCACAACGCCAACACTTGAAGGACATCGCCAGTCACTCGGTAGTACAAGACGTAGCGAATTCGCGACAGCGTGACGCGTCGTACTCCGGCCAGCGTAGTCCTGCGTGCCCGCGTACCAAGTTCGGGTTGACCACGGAGCAGCTCGAGCGTGTGGTCGAGGTCCTCGAGCACAGCACCCGGTGCCCCCAGGCGATGCTGCGACCACCACGCAGCCGCCGCAAGGATGTGCTGCTGGGCCTGCTCGGTGATGTCGAGGCGTAGGGCACGGGTCACGCAAAGTGACGCAACCGCTCGCGCAGGGTCTCCCATGACACCACTTGGCCACGATCGGCCTGCGCGATGGCTTCAAGGAGCGCCCGTTCCTCGTCGACCGAAACTTCAAAGGTCTGCTCGTCGTCCCGCGCCACGACCGTGACGACCGAGCCCTCTGCCCACGGTTCGCCCTCGACGACGACCTTCCCTTCAACGATTCTGCCGGTGGCAACTCTCATGGATGGATCCTACACCCGGGGGACCGGAACTGGCCCCGCGATAGCTCCTTGCGTTGATTCCGGGAGCTTCAGTCGGTCTGCGGTTCCTGTCCGCCTAGACAACGTCAGCGCTATCGCACACCGGCCGAGTGCTTCAATAACGCCTAGCTTTGTTGCGGAGCAAACTTGAACTCAAACCGCCCGCGTTCCTGGATCTGTTTCAGATGATGCCGCAAATGAACCAAGTAGTCTTCGACAAGAAAGCCCAAGCTGACCGCTGCACCCAAGCGTCTTGCTCGTACCCAGGAAAGGAGCATTCTTTGGCCCGTTGAGCTCGGACGAATCGCTGGTGGTTATTGGCCGCCGAGTCAACCAGGTGACCAACGATTTCTTTAACGGACCATACGTCAGGGCCGCGCTTCGAGGCCGCGACCGATTCATTGACCGTCCGGAGCTTCACCCCAGCCACGTCAATCACCCGGGTAAGTTCGTCGGCTAGTGATTGAAGCATTGTGTTCGGAAGTGTGCGGCCATATCAACGCTCGGCGCTCAGCCGCGAGCCGTCCGTCGTCGACCGCGGCTCGTCGGCTGCAGCGCCTTGTTAGACCGCGTGTTGCCGATGGTCTCACGGGTCACACGGTCCGCCAGATACACCTTGAGCAAAGACTGGTACGGAACGTCACGCTTGTTCGCCAAGACCTTCAGATCGGACAAGAGCGCCGTCGGCAGTCGGAGCGAGATCGTCTCGGTCGAAGCCTTGAGATTCGGAAACACCACTTGGCGCGCGTTTGACCAGGTCACCACGTCACCCGCATCGTGGGTTTCCCAGTATTCCCGCTCCGCATGCTCTGAGGCGAACGGCGGAACCACCTTAGCTGGCACTCGCTTGGCCATAACCCCTCCGCTCTCGCCGACTCATCGGCCTCACCGAGATCACCCGTAATAGCGAACCCCGAACAGTGAAGACCACTGTCAGCAGCCGCCCCGCGTCCGTTCGCCCGAACGCGAACTGCCGGGATTCATTCTTGAACGGTGCCCCAGCTACCACGAGCGGGCGATTCAGAAAGACTTGCTCCGCTTCCGTCTGGCTGACCCGGTGACGCGTCCAGTTCTTCGACGCATTCCCCTCGTCCCATTGAAACCCCTCGATGGTCGGCAAGAACTCGGGACGAGATCCCACTGCAGGAGTATACGCCTGCAATATACGCGACGCAACGAGTCGTAGCGACTCTGGAGTGCCGACCGATCAGCGGCCTAACTACTATTCACCTGCAAGCGGCCGGCACGGGATTCGTCCCCGTACGCTCGGTAATCCGGCACCGAGCGCCCCGGTCATGACCCCATGTGCTTGATTCGGGGGGAGTTATAGATTCCTTGGCGGCAGCGCGTCAGCCAGGATATGCGCGTGGTCGCTCGGTAGCCGAATACCGAGCGGAAGAGCGGAACGATGCTCAGCCAAGCCCGTCAAAGGGACTGCGTACGCCCCGCCCACCTCGGTTGAGCACGTAGGTGTACACCATCGTCGTGCTGACGTCGCTGTGCCCCAGCAGTTCCTGAATCGTGCGGATGTCGCAACCGGCTTCGAGGAGGGGTGTCGCGAATGAGTGTCTCAGGGTGTGACACGTCGCCGGCTTGGTCAGGCGGGCACGAAGTGCCGCATATGTATGGTGTGCCGCACCTGATCGAGGAGCTTCGGACGAAGAGGATCGGCCATGCTGGGTCTAGGGCCGTTTCGCGAGCGAACACCGTGCCAGCGCCGCCGCGCCTGGATGACCGAATGAATCGCCAGATGGAGTCGTTCAACGTCAGTACTTGTGCGATCCGCAGCCGCGCAGCCCATCGCGGAATCTTCCACGCCGAGGTATCGCGGAGTTCGCAGGGATAACTCACCGAGCGATGCTCCGACCTTCCGCTCTTGGGTTTAGGACTTGGGACTTGGGATCTGGGAATTGACCAGCTATGATCGAAGCATGATTCGTCCGCTCCTCGTCGGCCTCGCCACCACGTTCCGGCACATGTTCAGGAATAAGGTCTCGGTGAACTATCCGGATGAAAAGGTCCCGGTGTTTCCGAAGTACCGGGGCAAACAGGTGCTGATGCGTGACGAGAACGGGTTGGAGAAGTGCGTGGCGTGCGGTCTGTGCTCGGTGGCCTGTCCGGCCGACGCGATTTATCTCGAGGCCGCCGAGAACGACGGGACGGTCATGGCCGGCCCGCGGTACGCCAAGGTCTATCAGATTCACAAGACGCGGTGCATCTTCTGCGGCTACTGCGAGGAAGCATGTCCGGTCTCGGCCATTTTCATGGGGAAGGACTACGAGCTGGCCGTCTACAGCAAGGACGACTTCATCTGGGACAAGGCAGACTTGCTGGTCATGGCGCAGACAAACGCCAAGACCCCCGCGGCCACGCGCTAGTCGGCCCGACCGCCGAGCCCTACCGGCGCGAATCTGAATGAAACCTTTTCTTGAAGCCCTTGGTGAGCGTGTTCTCGTCTGCGACGGCGCGATGGGGACGATGCTCTATGCCAAGGGTGTGTTCATCAATCGCTGTTTCGACGCACTGAACCTGACCGACCCTGACCGTGTGGCGGAGGTCCACCAGGACTACATCCGCGCCGGCGCCGACGTCATCGAGACCAACACCTTTGGCGCCAACCGCGTGAAGCTGCGCGGCTTCGGCCTGGCTGACAAGCTCAGGGACATCAACCTCGAGGGGGCACGGATCGCGAGGAATGCCGCGCGCGGCCGCGCCTACGTGGCGGGGGCCATCGGGCCGCTCGGCATTCGCATCGAGCCGTGGGGAAAAACAGGAAAAGACGAAGCGGAATCCTGGTTTCGCGAGCAGGCGCAGGCGCTGGTGGACGGCGGCGTCGATCTCTTCATCCTCGAGACGTTCCGCGATCTGAACGAGATGGGCGCCGCCATCGCGGCCGTGCGCAGTGTGTGTGATCTGCCCATCGTGGCTCAGATGACGACCGAAGAGGATGGCAACAGTCTCGACGGCACGGCCCCGGAGCAGTTCGCGCCCGCGCTCGTGCGGCTCGGTCCAGACGTCATCGGCCTGAACTGCAGCATCGGGCCCGCCCCGATGCTCGAGACCATCGAGCGGATCCGTTCGCTCGCCGATGTGCCGCTGGCCGCGCAGCCCAACGCCGGCCGGCCGCGCGATATCGAGGGACGCAACATCTACCTGACGTCGCCGGAGTACATGGCGTCCTACGCGCGACGCTTCGTGGCCAGCGGAGTCCGCCTCGTTGGTGGGTGCTGTGGGACCACGCCGGAGCACATTCGTCAGATCAAGCTGGCAGTGACCAAGGCCGCGGCGACGGAGAAGCCCCGAGCGGCCGGTACCGCCGTGTCCCCGTCGGTCGCCGAACCGGCGGTGCCTTCCGTGCCGGTGCGGGAGCGCTCGCAGCTTGCGCGCGCGTTCAGCGAGCGGCGGTTCACGACGTCAATCGGCCTGCTGCCGCCCAAGGGGTATCGAGGCGACGAGGTCGTCGAGCAGGCGCGGATGCTCAAGGCCCATGGCGTGGATGCCGTGCACATCTCCGAGGGGCAGCGCGGCGCGCGGATGAGCGCACTGTCGCTTGCGGTGCTCATCGAGCAGCGTGCGTCGATTGAAACGGTGCTCCATTACTCGTGCCGCGACCGCAGTCTCCTGGGGATGGAGTCCGACCTGCTCGGAGCGCACGCGATGGGAATTCGCAACCTGGTGCTCGTCACCGGCGACGTACGGCCCGTCGGGGACTATCCGGATGCGACGGCAGTCTTCGACGTCGATTCCATCGGCTTGACGAACGTCGTGCGGCGGCTCAACCAGGGACTCGACATTGGCGGGCAGGGGATTGGCAGCCCGACTGCGTTCCACATCGGTGTCCAGGTGAATCCCGGCGCGGACGATCTCGATAACGAAATCAGGCGGTTCGAGTACAAGGTTGAGGCTGGCGCGGAGTTCGTGGTGACCAGGCCGGTCTTTGACCTCGGGACGTTCGAGAGGATCTACCGGCGGCTCGAAGGTGCCGGATTGCCGGTCGTGGTGGGCCTGTGGCCCTTCGACAGCGTGCTGAACGCGGAGTTCATGGCCAACGAAGTGCCTGGAATTTTCGTGCCCGACGGGGTGCTGGACCGCATGCGGAGCACTCGTGACGCGCGCGGTGCCGCCGCCGAGGGTGTGGCTATCGCGAAGGAGCTTGCCGTGGCCCTCAAGTGGACGGTTCAGGGGGTCCACATCGCGGCGCCCGCTGGCAGGATTGATGCTGCGCTCGAGGTACTGGCCGGTGTACGGTAGGCACGGCCGATGGGAGCCGGGGCAGATGAGGTATATTGCGACGTCCCTGCTACGACGAGCGGCCCGGGCGCGTTTCGGAAAGGACCTCCACTAGATGGCGCTCTTTGAGCGAGATACCGAGGATTTTGGCACCGACGTTGCGACCCGCGCCCTGTCAGTGACCGCCGTCGAGAACGACTTCGTCGAACGCGTCTACGAAAAGCAGGCCAAGGTCTACGACCTGTTCTTCGGCCCCGCCCTGCATCCGGGGCGCCTCATCGCGATCGACCGCATGGGGCTCAAGTCCGGCGACCGCATTCTCGAGGTCGGGGTCGGCACCGGCATCAACACGGCGCTTTATCCGCGCGACTGTCACATCACGGGCGTTGATTTCTCCGCGCCCATGTTGGAGAAGGCTCGTGAGCGCGTGGAGCGTCAGGCGCTCCGCCACGTGCGCCTGCTGGAGATGGACGCCGCGCGACTGACCTTCGCGGACAACTCATTCGACGTCGTCTATGCGCCGTACCTGATCAGCGTCGTGCCGGATCCCGTGCAGGTCGCGCGCGAGATGCGCCGCGTCTGCCGACCGGGCGGCAAAATCATCGTGCTCAATCACTTCCGGAGCGCGAACGCGCTCCTCTCGCGCATCGAGCGCGCGCTTTCCCCGTTCACGGTCCACGTCGGCTTCAAGTCGGATCTCGATCTGCCGGCGTTCCTCGCGCAGGCGGAACTCAAGCCGGTGTCGATCGAGAAGGTGAACCGGCCGAAGATCTGGTCGCTCGTGACGTGCGTGAAGGACTGATCAGAATTTCGCCTTCGGTCGTCCCCGCGGTTTCTTGGGCGGCTTGTCCAACGCCTTGAGGAGGAGGTCGGCGGCGACATCGGCGCCGTTGGTCTCGGGCTTCTTCTTGATCTTCGGCTGCGCCAGCAACTTGTCGAGCTGGCCTTCCCATTTCCCGCCAAACAGATCGTCCTGGCTGATGAACGCGCTGCGGAGATACTTCGGCATCTCCTCGACGAGGACGTCGTACTCGGGGAAGTGGCCGCGCGAAGTGTAGAGTATCGCCGCGTCGTTGGCGATGCATTCCGAGATGATCCCGTAGCCCGGCTTGGTGACGACGGCTTCGGCGGCGCCGACGAGGTCCTCGTAGCGCACTCCGGCGTTGTACATCGCCTCTTCGTTCACGCTGACGAACGAGCCTTTCCGCTCGGTTGGAGGCGTGTCTTTTCGGCCGCGGCCGACAGGCAAGTTGGCCGTTGTCACCACGGTGTACTTCTTGAACTTGGCCAGCACGTCGGTGTCGAGCCCGGGTAAGCCGTATCCACCGAAGGAGACCAGCACGAGCGGCTTGTCCGACGGCAGCTTGAGCAGCTTGCAGACTTCCGCGCGCGTCCGCGTGGCGTGCCGCGCGATGAAGGGAATGTCCTTGACGTTGTTGAAGGTCTCGAAACCGCCCGACATCGGGAGCCGCAGTGCCATCGAGCCTTTGCTATAAGCGGTACGAATCGCCGGCAGGAGCGACGGGGCGAGCCTCACACGTGGGTAGTCGGCGTAGATCCAGTCCCAGGTGAAGTTGCCGAGCCCGATGGAAGGGATCCCCGCCGATGCACCCACCGAGAAGGCCAGCGGGGGGAGATCGCCGACGATGAGCCCGGCGCCCAGCTCGCGCAGCACGCGGGTCTCGCTGGCGGCACGTGTCACGAGGTCGCTGTGGAAGGCCCAGGCCCGGCGAATCGTGTCCGCCTCGTCGAGGCTCAGGGCGTCGATCTGGACGACACCGGTGTCGCACTCGAGCGTGCTGTAGGTGACCTTGCCCTTGACGCTGAGGTCAAAGAGCCACCGGGGCGCAGAGGTTCTGACGCCGATGCGCGTTTCCGGACGCTTGACCAGGATGGCGTTGATGACCTCGATACATCGTGAGGCGTGCCCGAATCCATGGCCGGATACGTAGAAGACAATCGCTGCTGCCACTAAGGTATTTTCGTCCCGTCTGGGAATGCGACCTTGATCACCTGTTCGAGGGTTTCCGCTGGCACGAAGGTCATGTCGCGCCGCAGTTCCTCGGGCAGCTCCGCGAGGTCGGGTTCGTTGAGCGCCGGCAAGATAAACGTTTTGATCCCAAACCGCCGCGCCGCGAGCGCCTTCTCGCGAATGCCGCCGACCGGGAGGACGAGCCCGCTGAGCGTGATCTCCCCGGTCATCGCCACATCCTGACGCACAGGGATGTTCCGCGCCGCCGAGAGAATCGCGCACGCAATGGTGACGCCAGCGGAAGGGCCATCCTTCGGAATGGCACCGGCCGGGACGTGCACGTGCAAATCATGCTTTGCCAGGAATTCTGGAGAAAGTCCCACATCCTGAGCCCGGGCGCGCAAGTGGCTGAGCGCGGCCCGCGCCGATTCCTGCATGACGTTGCCGAGCTGACCCGTGAGAATGATGTTCTGGTTCCCGCCAGGAAGCAAGGTGGCTTCGATAAAAAGTACGTCCCCGCCGACTTCCGTCCAGGCAACACCGGTCACCACGCCTGGCCGGGAGGTGCGGAACGCCACCTCCTTCCTGAACCGAGCCAGGCCGAGGTAGTCATCTACCTGATCCTTGTCGATCAGGGTCTTCTCGGGCGACTTCTCGGGGGAGTTGGGGTCAGGGGAGTGAGTCGCGAACTTCGCGGCCACTTTGCGCATGATTGCGCCGATCTGGCGCTCGAGGCTTCTGACCCCCGCCTCTCTCGTGTACTCGGACACGACCAGTCGCAGGGCCGCGTCCGTGATTTCCACGGTGCCCGGCAGAAGGCCATGTTCAGTCATCTGACGTGGAATCAGATAATTACGGGCGATGTGAGCCTTCTCTTCCTCGGTGTAGCCGCTGAGGGAGATGATTTCCATCCGGTCCAGCAGCGCCGGGTGAATCGTGCCGAGCTGGTTCGAGGTGGCAATGAACAGCACCTTCGACAGGTCCACGGGCACTTCGAGGTAGTGGTCGCGGAAAGAGTGGTTCTGGGCCGGGTCGAGCACTTCCAGGAGCGCCGCTGCCGGGTCCCCCTGGTAGCCCGCGGAGACCTTGTCGATCTCGTCGAGCATGAACACCGGATTCATGGAGCCCGCCTGTTTCAACGCCTGGACGATGCGGCCGGGGATGGATCCGATGTAGGTGCGGCGGTGCCCCCGAATCTCCGCTTCATCCCGGATGCCCCCGAGAGAGATACGGACGAACTTCCGGCTCATGGCGCGGGCGATTGACTGGCCGAGTGACGTCTTGCCGACGCCGGGGGGGCCGACGAAGCACAGGATCGGCCCCTTCATGTCGCCTTTCAGCTTCCGGACGGCGAGGTGCTCGACGATGCGCTCCTTGACCTTGTCGAGATCGTAGTGATCCTCGTCCAGTACTCTGCGGGCTTCGGCGAGGTCGAGCCGGTCCTCGGTGACCACCGGCCAGGGGATGTCGAGGACCCAGTCGACGTAGGTCCGCAGCATCTGGTATTCGGGCGAGGCCGGCGACATCCGGGCAAGCCGATCGACCTCGCGCATGGCCACCGTGTGGACCGACTCGGGCAGCTTCGCGTCCTCGATGCGCGTGCGGATCTCCGCGAGCTCGTTTCCCTCTCCCTCACCCAGCTCCTGCTGGATGGCCTTGAGCTGCTGCCGCAGGTAGTACTGCCGCTGCGCGTCGGTCATCTCTTGCTGGGTCTGCGACTCGATCTTGCCCTTCAGTTCCAGTAGGGAGACCTCGCGCGCCAGCGCTTCCGAGATCATCTGCAGCTTCTTGAGGAGATCGGTAGCCTCGAGGATGCCCTGTTTGTCGGCCGGTTTCATGTCGAGAAGCGTGGCCAGGACGTAGGCCAGGCGCAGCGGGTCCTCGATGCTCATGACCACGCCTCGCAGCTCCTCGGAGAGTCCCGTGGAGAGCGACAACGCCTTCTCGATGAGTTCCTGGATTCTCCGTACGTGGGCGTCGATTTCAATCGTCCGCTCGTAGGACTCAGGCAGGGGTGTGATCTGGGCGCGCATCGACGTGCCCGTGCGCGTCATCACGTCGGCGCGGACGCGTGCCACCCCCTCGACGATGATGTTGATGCCGTTTGCGACCTTGGCCATCTGGCGAATCGTCGCCACCGTGCCGATGCGGCGCACATCTTCGGGGCTGGGGTCGTCTTCCTCGTTTTCCTGGAGGACGAGCAGGATCAGCCGGTCGGAGCCCAGAGCCCGGTTGACCGATTCGATCGACACCGGCCGGTTGACCGCCAGCGGCTGCAGCGTCATGGGGAACGTGACCGTGCGTCGCAGCGGGAGAACGGGGAGCTCCGCTGGAAGGGCGGGAGGCGTGGGGTCGGGCAAGCCCACAGTTTATCGTGGTACGCTTTCGTTGTGGACGAGCGTCAGTTCTTTACCGAGAAGCCCGAGCAGCGCCCCGCGCGATTTCAGTGCCCGCGCTGCCGGCGCACCAACGACTACAGCATCAGATGGATCCGCCGCACCAAGAAAGCGCAGATGCCTGGAGGCGGTGACGCGCGCGACCGCACGATCTTCGAAAAATCCAAGGACCACCTGATTCGCGTAGACACCGAAGTGGCCTGCAAGACCTGCGCGAAGCGTTTCGAGATTCCCTCGCACCGCACCCTCGTGTTCCTCGAGGAACTGGAAGGTCTGCCGCGGGATGTGGAAGAGGACGAGGATGTAGAGGAGTAGCAGCCTCGCGTCCGGGCGCTCGGCCGCGTGGCCTGGACTATACTGGCGGCACTCTCATGCCCCTGGCACGACGACTTCTGCTCGTGTCCGCGCTCCTGCTGGCGCTGGGTGCCAGTTCATCCAGCCAGACGCGCCCGGCTGCGGATGCGTCGCCTGCCGACGCGGCGGCTCGTGCGCTCAATCTCGGTCGCTTCGACCAGGTGGATGCGCTTCTCAGAACCCTGACCGACCCGCGCGCTCTTGTGCTGCGCGCGCAGGCCGACATCGAGCGAGGTCGCTACCCACAGGCGGAAATGCTGCTCGCGGCGCCGGCGTCCGCCAACGCGGGGGGCGATGCCGCTCTCGCACTCGGCCTGTTGCAGCTCCACCTGGGCCGCCGCGCGGATGGCACGCGGACGCTGCAGCGGCTGCTGGCGACCGCGCCGCAGTCCAGCCCAGCCGACCTCGTACGGCTCGGCCGCGCCGCGCGGGCGCTCGGGGAGGTTCAAGAGGCCAACGGCTACTTCCGGGAAGCCAGCGCCTTGGCTCCTGACGACGTGGCGATGAATATCGCATGGGGCGAGCTCTTCTTCGAGAAGTACAACCGCTCCGACGCGTTGAAATCGTTCCAGTCGGCGGTGCGCGTTGATCCCGACAATGTGCGCGCGCGGCTCGGGCTGGCCAGCGTAGTCGCGGACGAGGATCCGCCCGCCGCGCGCAAGGCGCTCGACGGCATCCTCGCGCTCAATCCAAACTCGGTGCCGGCCCACCTGCTGGTGGCCGAACTCGCGCTGGATGATCGCCGCCGCGGTGACGCGCGCGCCTCGATTCAGAAGGCGCTTCAGGTCAATCCCAACAGCCTCGAGGCCCGGTCCCTTGAAGGCGCCATCGCCTTTCTTGAAGGGCGTCCGGCCGACTTCCAGGCGCAGGCCGCGGAGGTTCTGAAGATCAATCCGACCTACGGCGAGGTGTACCGCGTCGCCGGCGACCACCTGGCGCGCAACTACCGCTTCGAGGAAGCGGTGGATCTCACCCGCCGGGCGCTCGCGCTCGATCGCGACAGCACGCGCGCCAACAGCGACCTTGGGATGCAGCTGTTGCGCATCGGCGACGAGCCGGGAGCCCGGCGCGCGCTCGAGGCGGCGTTCAAGGCGGACCCGTATAACGTCGTCAACTTCAACTCGCTGTCGCTCCTCGACACGCTGGACACGTTCGAAACGATCACCGACGGCAACATCATCATGCGGCTGCATCCCGAGGAGGCCGCGGTGATGCGCGAGTACGCGATGCCGCTGGCCAAGGAGGCGCTGGCGACGCTGTCCACGCGCTGGAACTTCACGCCGGCGGGTCCGATTCTCATCGAGATGTTCCCGAAGCACGACGACTTCGCCGTCCGCACGCTGGGCCTGCCGGGCCTGGTCGGCGCGCTCGGCGTCTGCTTCGGCAAGGTGGTCACGCTCGATTCGCCACGGGCGCGTCCACCGGGTGAGTTCAGCTGGCAGGAAACGCTCTGGCATGAGCTGACGCACGTGATTACGCTGCAGCTGTCGGACAACCGAGTGCCGCGGTGGCTCACCGAAGGGATTTCGGAATGGGAGGAGCGGCGCGCGGGTCGCGACTGGGGCCGCAATATTCAGGTCCAGTTCGCACAGGCGCTCGAGGCCGGCAAGGCCCTGAAGGTCAAGGACCTCAACGACGGCTTCACCAATCCGCAGCTCATCTCGCTCGCGTACTACGAGGCGTCCATTCTCGTGGACCACATGGTTCAGACCTATGGGGAACCCGGCCTGCGCACACTGGTGCGAGCCTACGCCCGCGGAGTGGAGACCGATGTCGCCCTGATGGAGGCCTACAAGATCACCGTTGACGAGCTTCAGACGACATTTGACGTCAGGCTAGAGCGCGACTTCGGTCCCATTCGCCGCGCGCTGAAGGGACCGGACGTACCTCAGGACGCCGGCGTCGAGATCCTTCGCGCGGCCGCCCAGGCCAACCCGGACAGCTTCCCGATTCGCATGCGGCTGGCAGCGGCGCTGCATGCGGCCAAGGACGCCGCGGGCGCGATTCGCGAGCTGGAGCGAGCGGCGCAGCTGCTTCCCGTCGCCGCGGGACCGGACAACCCGAACGCGATGATTGCGGCCATCGCGCTCGAACAGAAGGATTCGACGCGTGCCATCCAGGCACTCGACGCCGTGCTCAAGGTCGATCACACCGACGTTGAATCGGCACGCAGGCTTGCCGCGCTCGTCGCGCCGCTGAACGACCCGGTCCGAACCGGTGTGGCCTATGAGCGCGTGGTGGCCCTCGATCCGTTCGACGGCGTCGCGCAGGCGGTGGTTGGGCGTGTGGCCATGCAGCGCCGCGACGTGCCGCGGGCGCTGCGGGCGTTCCGTGCCGCACTCGCTGCCAACCCGGCCGACAAGGCTGTCGCGCACGTCGATCTCGCCGAAGCCTACCTGCTGAGCGGGGGGCAGGCCGAGGCGAAGCGCCAGACGCTGGCGGCCCTCGAGATCGCACCGTCGTTCGAGCGCGCGCAGGATCTGCTGCTGAGGCTCGTTGGCGAGACATCCCCCGGGGGCGGCGTGCGGTGAACGGGGCGGCCGTACTCGGCGTCGCGGCGCTGACGGCCAGCCTGGTTCTCGTCGGGCCCGCGCATCTCACCCAGGCCGTTGCCCAGGTGACGGCCCCGGATGACGGCCGCTTTGCCGGTCTGCGGTGGACCTTCGTGCGCGTGCGCTATTCCGCGTTCACGGTAGAGAGCCGCCTCCGCGAGGATGACTGGGGCGAGCCGTGGGCGATCGACGGCCCGGCCGCCGAACAGAATCTCTCCCGCCGGCTTCGCACGCTCACCGCGATCGACGTCAACGAGCCCATCACGATGACGCTCGACGATCCACGACTCTTCGAGCAGGGATGGCTGTACATGGTGGAGCCAGGCAACCTGCGGCTGCGGGCCGGAGAGGCAGGTATTCTTCGCGAGTTTCTCCTGCGGGGAGGAACGCTGACCTTCGATGATTTCCACGGCCCGTTCGAGTGGGACAACGTGGCAAGCGAGATGAAGCGTGTGTTTCCGGACCGTACCCCGGTGGATCTTCCGCTCTCGCATCCGATCTATGCAGTCTTCTACAGCATCAGCGCCTACCCGCAGGTCCCGGGGATCGGCTCCTTCCTTGCCGGCCGGACGTGGGAGAAGGGTGGTTTCGTTCCGCGCCTGCGCGCCATCCTCGACGACAGGGGACGCCCAATGGTGCTCATCAACTGGAACACCGACATGGGCGACGGTGTTGAGTGGTCGAACGCCGAAGAGTATCCCGGCTACGTGAAATACACGGCAGACGCGTACCGGATGTTCATCAACGAAATCATCTACACGCTGACGCACTAGGCGGGCCGGCGCGCCCCGCAACTGGCATAGGCACGTTTCACAACGGACATGAAGGCACCCTCTACAGCCATGGACCTCGTCACCGAACCCGTCGCCAACTTCGCCGAGCGCGTCCAGGCGGGCCGCGCCCGCATCCTTGCCGAGCTCCGCCGGGTCATCGTGGGTCAGGACGAGGTCGTGGACCAGGTCCTCATCGCGATCTTCACCGGGGGCCACTGCTTGATCACCGGGGTACCGGGGTTGGCGAAGACACTACTGATCAAGACGCTCGCGGACATCCTCGACCTGACGTTCAAGCGGATTCAGTTCACCCCGGACCTGATGCCGTCCGACATCACGGGCACCGAGATCCTGGAGGAGCAGCACGGGACGCGCTCGCTGCGCTTCGTGCACGGGCCGATCTTCGCGCAGATCATCCTGGCGGACGAGATCAACCGCACGCCGCCGAAGACGCAGGCGGCGCTGCTCGAGGCGATGCAGGAGTACCACGTCACGGCGGCGGGGCGAACCTATCCGCTCGAACGGCCGTTCTTCGTCCTTGCGACCCAGAATCCCATCGAGCTCGAGGGCACGTACCCGCTGCCTGAGGCGCAGCTCGACCGCTTCATGTTCAACGTCGTCATGACGTACCTGCGCGAAGACGACGAGGTGCGGGTGGTGACGGATACGACCGGCACGGATCGGCCGGCCCCGTCGCGTGTGCTGAGCGGCCAGGACATCCTCGAGTTTCAGCAGATGGTTCGCCAGGTGCTCGTTACCGACGAGATCGCACGCTACGCGGTCCGGCTGGTGTCCGCGTCGAGGCCGGGTCAGCCGGGCGCCGCCGAGGTCGTCGAGAAGTACGTGAAGTGGGGTGCGGGCCTCCGGGCGTCGCAGGCGATGATTCTCGGCGCCAAGGCGCGTGCGTTGATGCACGGACGCCATCATGTGGCGGTGAAGGACATCCAGGCGCTCGCGCTGCCCATTCTCCGTCATCGCATCGTGACGAATTTCTATGCGGAGTCGGAGCACGTCAACGCAGACGGCATCGTTGCCCGCCTGATCGAGATCGTGCCGCCGCCAAAGAGCGGCATGTCATGAGCGCCGCGGAGCTCCGGTTCCTCGATCCCGCCGTTCTGGCTCGGTTGGGGACGCTCGAGCTGAGGGCACGGACGGTCGTTGAAGGGTTTCTGTCGGGTCTGCACCGCAGCCCCTTCAGGGGTTTCAGCGTCGAGTTCGCCGAATACCGTCAGTATCTCCCCGGCGATGACCTCTCGACGATTGACTGGAAGGTCTACGCCCGCAGCGATCGCCACTACGTCAAGAAGTTCGAAGAAGATACGAACCTCGATTGCCACCTGCTGCTCGACCTCAGCGCGTCGATGGGGTACGGCTCGCGCGGCGTGACGAAGCTGGAGTACGGCTCCATGCTCGCCGCGTCGCTGGCCTTCCTCATGCAACGCCAGCGCGATGGTGTGTCGCTGACGACGTTCGACGAGGCCATTGTTTCGCGGCTGCCGCCGAGCGCGCGTCCTGGACATCTGCGCGCCATCCTCGGGATGCTCGATCGCGTGCGGCTCGGCATGAGGACGGATGTGTCGAGGCCGCTGCACCTGCTCGCCGACGGCATCAGCAAGCGGGGGATGGTCGTACTCATCTCGGACCTTCTCGACGACCCGGCGCGCGTCGTGGACGGCCTGCGGCACTTCCGGTTCCGTGGCACCGACGTGATTGTCTTCCACGTCATGGACCCGGCCGAGATCACCTTTCCGTTCGAGCGTGCGACCCGATTTCGCGACATGGAGAGCGGAGACGAGATCGTGGCCGTTCCCGCTGTCATCCGCGAGCGCTACAGAGCGGCACTTCGTGCCGCGCAGGAGATCTACAGGGGCGAACTCGGGGCCGCTGGCATCGACTACCAGATTCTGGACACGTCGCGGCCGCTGGAGTTCGCCCTGATGGCGTACCTCTCCGCGCGAGGGCGAGGCAGGAAGTGACGTAGGGCGATGTTCGGGCTGTCATTTCTATCGCCGCTGTTTCTCGCCGGCGCGGCCGCGGCGGCGATTCCGATCGCGCTGCACCTCTTCCACCGCCGCATCGATCCCGTCATCGATTTCGCCGCAATACGCTATCTGCGGGCGGCGACCGTCGAGCAGGCGAGCCGACGCCGGTTCAGGGAGCTCTTGCTGGTCGCGCTGCGCGTGGCCGCGCTCGTCATCCTGGCCGTTGCGTTCGCGCGTCCGTATCTCGCTGCATCGGCCGCCGATCTCGCGGCGCCAGCGACGCTCGTGCTCATCGATACCTCCGCGAGCCTGTCGGCGCCGGGCCAGTTCGCTCGCGCTCGAGCCCTTGCGACAGCGGCCATCCGCTCGGCGCCCGCCGGCCAGGCGGTTGGGGTCCTGACGTTCGGCAATGGCGCGGATCTCGTCGCGCCGCTCTCCCTGGATCGCGCGGGTGCCTTGGCCGCGGTGGAGGCGGTGACGGCAGGAGGCGGCGCCACGGGATACCGCGCGGCGTTGGCTCGCGCCGCCGAAGCGCTCGGCGATCGGAGTGGACGCTTCCTTGTCATCACAGATCTCCAGAAGAGCGCGTGGGACACCGCAGGTGATGGAAGCGTGTCGGGGCGGGTGAGCGTGGAGGTTATCGACGCCGGAGGCCCGGCCTCGAACGTCGGTATCTCGTCTCTCCATATCGACGTCTCCGGGGCCGTCGCGGTGGTGCACAACTATTCGCCACGCGCGGTCGAGCCACGTCTGGAATTCGCCATCGACGGCAGACACGCGGGATCCGTACAGGTGAAGGTCGGAGCGGGCAGTAGCGCCGAAGTGCGCTTCGATCTCGAGGGGCGCTCGGGCGGCGCGTTAACGGCCTCGGTCGGCGACACGGAGGGCTATGCCGCCGATAACGTGCGCTACGCGGTGATGGACGCCGCCGACAGGCCGTCAGTGCTCATCGTGACACCGTCCGGCGCACCGTCCGAGGCGTTGTATCTGAGCCATGCACTCGAGGTCACCGAGGGTGCGGGTGGCATCCGGCCGCGTGTGCTCAGCGGGTCGCAGTTCTCCGAACTTGCGCCGGAGAGGCTGGCTGAGGTGGACGCGCTGGCCATTCTCGGCACGCGCGGGATCGGGCGTCGCGGCCGTGAGCTGCTGGCCGAGTACGTGAGTCAGGGCGGTGGACTGCTCGTCGGGGCTGGTCCGGCCGTCGATCCGGTTGTCATCGAAGAGGCGCTGAGCGGCCTGCTTCGCAGCCGTTGGCGCCCGCGCGCGGCCGTGTCGCCAGACAAGGCGGTGCTTCGATTTGCCCCCGACGACATCCGCCATCCTGTGTTTCGTCTGCTTGGTGGCGTCGGCACTCTGACCAATGTGGCCTTCGAGCGCTCCGTACTCGTGGCACCTGGAGAAAACGCTGACGTGATTGCCAGATTTTCCGACGGGAGCCCGGCACTGATCGACGAGCAGGTGGGGAACGGACGGGTGCTGATCTTCGCGTCAGACCTGAACCGTGAGGGGAACAGCTTTCCCCTTCAGCCGGCGTTCGTACCTTTCGTCGTGGAGTCGCTGCGCTACCTTGAGTTCTCGCGCGCATCAACCGGCGCTTCGACCGGCACCGCTACCAGATCGTCGCGGACGGAATATCTCGTGGGCGACCTGCCCGGCGCGGAGGGTGCGTCACCCGGCATCGTCCGTATAGGCGGTGCCGAGGGGCAGGGATCCGGTCGCCGCGTGGCGGTGAACGTGGATGCGCGGGAATCGGATCCGACGCGGATTGACGCCGATGCCTTTGGCGCCATGGTGTCGCGGCTGCAAAGCCGGGCAGCCCAGCGCGCCCGCGCCGACCTGCAGGATCGGGAGGACACGCTCCGGCTCTGGCAGTATGGTCTGGCGCTGCTCATCGTGAGCCTTGCCGCGGAGAGCGTGGTGGGGCGGAGGGTCGGATGACGGGCGAGCACTCGACCGAGATCTCGTCGATCCTGTCGGAGGCCAGGGCTCGCTGGCGCCGGCGCGACCTGCTCGGGAGCGCGACAGTCGCGGCGTCGGCTGCGGCGATCGGGGTTGCGATTGCCCTTGCCGCAGACCGCTTCCTGGCGCCGCAGAGTCCGGCGTCCTTCGGTGTCTGGCTCGTGGCGGGTCTCGTTGCTCTGGCGTGCGTGGCGAGGATGAGTGTGCCGTTGCGGCGCGTCATCACTGACTCGCAGATCGCCCGGCACATCGAGGAGCGTTGTCCGGAACTGGAGGATGCGCTGATTAGTGCGGTGGCCGCGCGCAATGGCTCATCGCCCCGTGCCGTGGTGGCGGCCGTTGTCGGCGACGCCGCCCGGCGCACCCGTGGCCTGGACTTGGACCGCGTTGTCAGCCGATCGGATCTACGCGCGGCCTCGATGCGCGCCTTGGCGGCTACGCTGGCTCTTGTGATCGCATGCGGCGCCGCGGTTAGTCCCGCACGGCGCGCGTCGAGAGCCTTTGCCTTGTTCATGACCGCCGCCGGAGTTGCCTCGCGAGACCACGCCGTTGCCGTCGCGCGGCCGCCGCGAGTGGAGCGTATCGATCTGCGCTACGAGTATCCGCCGGCGTTCAGGATGGACGCGCGAGTGGAGGAGGACGGCGGAGATATCTACGGGCCGCCCGGCACTCGCGTGCATCTGCTGGTCCATACGGATACGCCGGTGACCTCCGGTGCATTGATGGTCACTCCGGGTAACCGCGTGACACTCGCGGCGCGTCGCGCTGCTCCCACGGCAGACACCGCACCGGGAGACGGCACTGTCCTCGAAGGCGACTTGACGATTAGCGAAGACGGCTCCTATCGGGTGGCGCTGTCCGATGAGGATGGCCTCAGCTCTCCTGGCGAGACCGAGTATTTCATCAGGACGTTCGAGGATCGTCCTCCCAACGTCAGGGTTCTGCGACCGACCGGCGATCGCAGGGTGACTCCGGTGGAAGAAGTGTCGATAGAGGCGAGCGCGGACGACGACGTCGGCGTGGCCGCTTTCGATCTCGTGTTCGCCGTCAAGGGTGGCGAGGAGCAGGTCGTGCCATTCACGCGCGACGGGTCCGGGTTGTCGGTTGTGGGGCATCGCACCATCAAGCTGGCCGACCTCAGGCTTCAGCTGGGCGACTTTGTCAGCTACTACGCCCGTGCGCGCGGCGTCGGCCGCGGAAAGCGGTCGAGCGAGGCCCGCAGCGATATTTACTTCCTCGAGGTGTCGCCGTTCAAGGAAGAGTTCGTCCCGCCAGAGGGTCAGCGGGCCGGCGGCGAAGACCGCGCGCTGGACGACCTCGTCGAGTCACAGAGGGAGATCGTGACGGCCACATGGAGGCTGGATCGCGGGGGGCGCGACGCAGGGACACGCTCGCGGGAGGACGTTCGTACGGTGGCGAGGGCGCAGGCGGATCTGCGCGTGAAGACGCTGGCGCAGGCCGCGCAGAGGGAGCAGCCCATCGATGCTACGAGTCGGGGCAACGGCGGCCGGCCACCCGGCGGTGTGTTGCCGCAGGAGACAACCGACGACGCGATGGCCAAAGCGGCCGAAGCCATGCTGGGCGCGCAGCAGCAGCTCGATGCGTTGAAGACCGCCCCCGCGCTTCCCTTGGAGATGGCCGCCCTCGATGAGTTGATGCGCGCACGATCTGATGCGCGCCGCCGCGCCATCGAGCAGCAGCAGGACGGGCAAGGCGATGGCCCGGCCGGCAGCAGGCAGCCTCAGGATCTTTCGGCGACCTTTGACCGCGAGCTAGCTCGCCAACAGCAAACCAATTTTGAGACCTTGAAGGCAACGAGCGAATCACGCGACGGGGATGCGCCCGCCGAGACGCTCGACAGGATCAGGGAGCTGGCGAAGCGTCAGGAAGCGCTCAATCGCGAAGGACAGGAGCTGGCCCGTGAAGGCCACGCTGGCGAAGAGCTTCGGCGCGAGCTCGACCGGCTGGCGCGTGAGCAGTCCGAGCTGCGTCAACAGGCCGAGACGCTTGCCCGCCAGCTTCAGCAGGCGCAATCGTCCCAGGCCGGGGGACGGGGCAGGCAGGGTGGCCAGGACGGACAGCAGGGCCAGCAACATGGCCGCGCGATGCAGGAGATCTCGGAAGAGATGCGCGCTGCGGCCAGCGAGCTGCGCCGGCAGGATGCCAGTCAGGCAGGCGAACGCGGAGACCGTGCCGCGGAGCGGCTCCGCGAGTTGGAGCAGAGCATGCGCAGCTCGCGGCTTGATGACGAGCTGTCCCGCGTACGTGAACTTCGCGATCGTCTCGCGGAGCTCGATCGCCGGCTGTCCGAGATGGCGCAGCAGGGCGGGCGTTCTGGCGGGGAAGGCCGTGGCCAGCAGGATGGCGGGAACGGCCAGGGTAGCGCTGACAGATCGCCCGGCGACGGCCCATGGGATGGCACCCGGCGATTGCTCGAGGATCTGCGCGGCGATAAGTCCCTTGGCCTCAGCCCTGGTCAGCTCAACGGGTTCAATCCTGGCTCGTCGGCCCCAGGCACGGAGGGCTTCAAGCAGGACTTCGCGCGTTGGGACGAGCTGAAGGAGCAGCTCGTGGCGGTGCTCGAGAGAGTCGAATCCTCGGCGGCCGCACGTCTCCGCGGGCAGGAGGCGACCGACCGATTGAACACGGGCGTCACGCAGTCCGTTCCGGAGCAATACCGCCGCCTCGTCGACCGGTACTACCGCGCGCTGGCGGGTACGGCGCAGGGGAAATAGATGCGGGTGGCCGGCGCGGTTCCCGTGTGGGTGGCCGTCCTTCTTGCGTCAGGGGCGCTCTTGCTGGCGTGGGGCGCATATTCGCGGCTCCTCGTACCACTCACTCGCGGACGCCGCGTGATCCTCGTCGCTCTTCGTGCGACGACACTGCTTCTCGTGGTGGCGTGCCTTCTCGGCCCGGCGCGCGTCCTCCCGCCGGACGCCGCCACTGATCCCGTGGTTCCGATCCTGGTGGATATCTCGAGGAGCATGCGGCTCTTGGACGCCGGAAGCCGCTCGCGCATCGACGTCGCGGGCGAGATCGCCACGGTTGGGATTCCCGCGGCGTTGGCCGGCCGGTACGCGATGGAGATCTGGACGTTTGGCGAACAACTGGCACCTGCGCCTACGGGGCCGGATGGAGCGTCGCTGTCGGCGGACGCCTCGCGTAGCGACGTGGCCGGCGCGCTTCGAGCCGTACGGGAACGGTATCGCGATCGCCGCGTGCCCGGCATCATCCTGATTTCAGACGGCGGTGATACCGGAGCCGAGGACGCGGGCGCGGTGGTCGAGGATGGAGCTGCGCCGGTGTTCACGGTGGGCGTCGGCGCGACCACGACGACCTCGGACCTCGCCGTGCTGGATGTGTCGGCGGGCGAGGCTACCCTGGCCGCGTCGTCGATCGATCTCACCGTGTCGGCGGTCAGCCGCGGCAACCCGTCGCCCTTTGACGTCCGCGTGCTGGAGAACGGCCACCCGATCGATGTCAGGCGAGTGACGCCCGCCGCCGCGGGCAGCCCGGTGCGGACGGTGTTCGCCTTGTCGCCACCGCGCGATGCGGTGACGTTGTACACGATCGAGCTGCCGCCTGGCTCCGGCGAGGCGGTGCTCGACAACAACCGACGCAGCGTGCTGATTGAGCCGCCGGGCCGTCGGCGGCGCGTGCTGATTGTCGAAGGTGCTCCTGGGTTCGAACACGCCTTTCTGCAACGTGCCCTCGCCGCAGACGAGGGCCTCGAGGTTGATTCGGTTGTTCGCAAGGGACGCGACGCGCGGGGTGCGGCCACGTACTTTGTCCAGGCCGCGGAGGCTCGGGCACCGCAGCTCGCCTCAGGGTTTCCGTCCGATCGCGCGGCGCTGTTCACCTACGACGCGCTGGTGCTCGCCAATGTCGAGGCCACGGACCTCTCACGCGTGCAGATGGAGATGACGGCTGCGTTTGCCGGGGAACGCGGCGGAGGCGTACTCGTGCTCGGCGCGCACTCCTTCGGCCCGCGGGGGTTGGCGGGCACCCCGATTGACGAGGTGCTCCCGCTCGAGCTGTCCAGACGGGGCAACAGCGTACTGCGCGCTCCTGGAGGGACCGGGCGTGGCCGCCAGCGACACGCCGTGACCGTAACGAGCGATGGCGTCGAGCACCCGGTGATGCGCATCGGCGCCAACGCGGACGAGACCGCGCGGAGATGGGGCGCTCTGCCCCCGCTCACGGGTGTCGCCGAACTTGGCGGGCCGCGGTCTGGAGCGCAGATCCTTGCGCTGGCGCAGGCACCAGATGAGCTGCGCCCGCTCGTGGCGGTGCAGCGCTACGGTCAGGGGAGGTCGATGGTGTTCGCGGGCGAAGCGTCCTGGCGCTGGCGCATGCAGATGCCGTCGAGCGATCGCGCGTACGAGTTGTTCTGGCGCCAGGCGGTCCGGTGGCTCGCTGCCGGCACACCCGAGCCGGTGTCGATCGCGCCGTTGACCGCAATGGTTCCGCAAGAGGTCGCCTCGCTGGGGCTGGATGTCAGGGACGAGAGATTCAACCCGGTGCCGGACGCGAAGGTGTCCATGCGCGTGCGAATGCCCGGAAGCGAGGAGCGTGAGATCGCGACTACTCTCGTCGATTCGCGCACCGGCCGCTACGCTGGTGACATCAGAGTCGGGCAGCCAGGGGTATACAGAATCCGCGCCGAGGCGCATCGCGGCGGAGTTCTTCTGGGTGAAGCTGAACGGTGGGTGCTCGCTGGTGGCGAGGACCTGGAGACGGCCGACCCACGCCTCAACGAGGCGGTGCTCCGTCGTATCTCGCGCGCGAGTGGCGGCCAGTACGTCGCGGCGGCGAACGTGTCGAGCCTTGCATCGCTGCTGTCCGTTCGTGAAGGGGAGCCGCCCGCCCAGCGGGTGGAGCCGCTCTGGCACAACGCGTGGGTGTTCGGCGCGGTGATCCTGCTGCTTGCGGCGGAATGGGTACTCCGTCGCCGGTGGGGGATGCGATAGGGACGCGGAGAGCGCCTACGCGTCATTCCACCATTCGACGCGCTGACGTTCCGGCCGGCGAAAGATCATCACTCCGACGAGCCCGGCCGCGAAGCCTGCCACGTGCGCCCAGAAGGCGATGCCGCCACTTGGCTCCCCGCCCGTGGCAGCCGCGATCGATCCCACGCCGCTCAGCAACTGCATGAGGAACCAGATCCCAAGAAAGAAGATCGCGGGAATCTCGACGACGTGGAAGAAGAAGATGATTGGGATGAGCGTGACGATACGCGAGTGCGGGTAGAGGACGAAGTAGGCCCCCATCACCCCGGCAATAGCGCCGCTGGCTCCGACCATGGGCACGGGTGAATCGGGACTGACGATTGTCTGCGCGAGAGCAGCCGCGATACCGCAGAGCAGGTAGAACGCGAGGAAGCGGCCGTGCCCCATGCGGTCCTCGACGTTGTCGCCGAAGATCCAGAGATAGAGCATGTTCCCGCCCGCGTGCAGCAATCCCCCGTGCAGGAACATGGACGTGACGACTGTCATCCAGGAGAACGCCGCGGGGACCAGCCCGAAGGAGCGTGTGAAGTCGTTGACGGCGTCACCCATCGAGAGTTCGAACAGGAAGACGAGGACGTTGACCGCGATGAGCGCGATGGTGACAACGGGCGTGGTGCGCGAGGGGATGACATCCCGGAGCGGAATCATGGGCTTCAGGTAATGTACTACCGCGTCTGGCCCTGAAACCGGACGCCCGTGAAAGCGGGCCTCCACCCATCGACGTGCTCGGGATGACCCTGGGCCCGTCGAAGGGTCAGGTCCGCTTGGAGTCGAGAGCCATCAGATGACCTGCACACACTGTGGCACCGAGATCGCCGCTAAGGCACTAATTTGCTTTCGCTGCGGACACGCCACGACAGAGCCGCGGGTGACGCCTCCGGCGACCGGCTCGATTCTCCGGCGCCGACGGCGGTCGCCACTGCCCGTCGTTGGCACGATCCTGCTGGTCATCCTGCTGGGAGCACTGGCAGCGTGGTGGCTGGTCGTGTGCTGTTGAGTGGCCGGGTGGGGAGAGTGGGATGATGGCACGTGCGAGGCGTCGGACCACGATCCTCGTGAGCGTGGGTGCCGCATTCGTGGTGTTCTGCGGCGTCCAGGATCGCGAGAGGGCCCTGGGCGAGCGTCGGTATGTCGCACTGCAGCGCGATGCGATCGCGGCCCACGGCCCGCTTGTCAGGATTGATGCCGTGATGGCGCCGGCGATTGCCAGAGGCGTGAGACAGGGGCTGCTTTGGGGAGCACTTACTCTGGGATTGGGGTGTGCGGTGGCCGTTGCGCCGCGTCTAGGCGGGTCCAGGAGACGCGGCGGCGAGGACGTCGTTCAACGACCCGAATGAATGGGGATCGAATCCTGCCATCGTCATACTCACGTCGATGAGGGAGCGAAAAGCATGCCGATGAATTGCGTGCCGACAGTGCGAGCGAATGCCCGCTGAGTACTCAGGAATAGCCTAGCGGCGAGTCGACAAGCGTTGCTCGATCTGCGGGAGGGCGTCGAGCACCACGTCGCCGACGATTTGCAGGCTTCGCGCGCTGACGCGATCGAGGTCGTCCTGCGCGGTGTGCCACGCGGCGTAGTTCAGGTCGATGATATCGACCGACGGGACGCCAGCGCGGACGAATGGGAGATGGTCGTCTTCGATGGTGGTCAGGTCGTCCACGAACGTCGAGCGGTATCCCAGCTTCGTGGCTGACTGCCACACGATATCCACCAGCCACGGCGTGGAGTTCGCGTCACGCCGGATGTCGAGATTGCGGTCTCCGATCATGTCCAGCAGTACCAGCGCCTTGAGACCGGCGAGCGTGCCCGCCGTACGCGCCTCTTGCACGTAGTGCCGGCTCCCGTAGGTATGGTCGTTGCCCCGCCATTCGACGACGGCTTCCTCGCCGTCGAGGAACAGCAGCTCGATGGTGTAGTCGCGCGGAATCGCCTTCAGCACGCGCGCGAGCTCGAGCACCGCGGCGGTAGAGGATGCGGCGTCGCTGGCGCCGACAAAACGGATGTCGCGGAAGAGCTTCGTGTCGTAGTGCGTGGCGATGACGATCCGATCGGCACGGCGTCCCGGAATGGTCGCGATGAGATTGACCATCGGGATGCGCCCGGTGGGGGCTTCGCCGTCGAAGGCCTGCTCGCGTGCCTCGAGCCCGATGGTCTTCAGCTCCGCCGCGATGTAACGGCGGCAGCCGGCCAGGGCCGCGGAACCGGACGGGCGAGGGCCAAGAGCCACCTGACGGCGAAGGTGTTCCCAGGCACGCCCACTATCAAATGCTGGAGTGGCTGAGGATTGCGCAATCGAGGATTGACCCGGTGCGAGGGCGCCGTCAGCGCTCCGCCCAACGGGAAAGTCACCCGGCAGTGCCGCGGCGCTACTGCCGACCGATGCGACGGACGCGTCGCTGACGGGTGATGCGTCTGGATGATCGGCGTCGGCACATGCCAACCCGACGGACACGGCCAAGAACAATACGCCGCAGGCGAACGTTGACTGAGACCGTGCGGACGCCGGCTGGGATCGGCCTAGCACCGGCGGGCATCCATCGAGTACCGCCGGTTGCCAGACCGCCTCATCATTATTTGCGCTTGTCGAGGCCGACGTAGTCTCTGCGCGCCGAGCCGGCGTAAACCTGCCGCGGCCTCGCAATCTTCTGCTCCGGATCCAGCAGCATTTCCTCCCAGTGCGCGATCCAGCCGGCCGTGCGCGGAATCGCGAACAGCACCGGGAACATCGTCACGGGGAAGCTCATGGCCTGGTAGATCAGCCCTGAGTAGAAGTCGACGTTGGGATAGAGCTTACGGCTGACGAAGTAGTCGTCCTGCAGGGCGATGCGCTCGAGCTCCAATGCGATGTCGAGCAGTGGATTCCGGCCGGTCACCTCGAAGACGGCATCGGCCGTCTTCTTGATGATCTTGGCGCGGGGGTCGTACGACTTGTACACGCGGTGGCCGAAGCCCATGAGCCGCCCTTCGCCCGCCTTGACGCGCTTGATGAAGCCCGGCACGTTGTCGAGGCTGCCGATCTCGCTGAGCATCCGCAGCACCGCTTCGTTGGCCCCGCCGTGCAGCGGGCCGTACAGCGCCGCGGCGGCGCCCGCCATCGCGGAGTAGGGATCCACGTGCGAGCTGCCAATGCTGCGCATGGCCGTGGTGCTGCAATTCTGCTCATGGTCGGCGTGCAGGATGAAGAGCACCTCGAGCGCGCGTTCGAGCACCGGGTTGGCGGCGTACTTCGGCTCGGTCATCCGGAACAGCATGTTCAGGAAGTTGCCGGCGAAGCTCAGGTCGTTGTCTGGGTAGATGTAGGGGCGGCCGATGCTGTGGCGGAAGGCGTAGGCGGCGATGGTCGGGACCTTGGCAATCAGGCGGTGAATCTGCTTCTTTCGTGACTGCTCGTCGAAGATCTTCTTGGCGTCAGGGTAGAACGTGGAGAAGGCGCCCACCGTGCTGAGGAAGACGCCCATCGGGTGAGCGTCGTACTGAAAGCCCTCCATCAGCTTCTTGATGTTCTCGTGGAGCATCGTGTGAAGCGTGATGTCCCTGATCCAGGTCTTGAGCTGGCTCTCGGTAGGCAGCTCGCCGAAGATGATGAGATACGCGGTTTCGAGATACGTCGAGTGTTCCGCGAGCTGCTCGATGGGGTAGCCGCGGTACTCGAGGATGCCTTTGTCGCCATCGATGTAGGTGATCCGGCTTCGACACGCGGAGGTGTTCATGAATGCCGGGTCGTACGTCATGAGCCCCTGGTCGTCTTCGCCCGTTTTCATCTGGCGGAGGTCCGTGGCCCGGATGGCGTTGTCCTTGATGGGCACTTCGTAGGTCTTGCCCGTACGGTTGTCGGTGATTGTCAGCGTATCGGCCATAGAAATCGTCGCTACTCGTCGTCTTGAGAGGCCGGGTCGTCGGACTCCAGCACCGCGTCGGCCGGCACGTGGTACCGCCCATCGGCCCAGCGTGCCAGGTCTTCGTTGCGGCAGCGCTCGCTGCAGAACGGCCTCCACCGCGGGTCCAGCGGACGCTTGCGGCACAGGACGCACAGTCGCGCCTCGCCCATCCGAAACATTCTATATCCGGATGGGTGGTGGATGGCGGGCAGTTGGTTCTGGATGGCGCTGGGCGATGTGGCCAGGGGGGCGTCTGCCGCCGCCGACCTTCGACCCACCACCAACGATTAACTACCCACCCCCGGGTTCCGAAGCGTGGTGGCGCACGTCGAGCGCCGACACCATGAAGATGACGTCCTCGGCGATGTTCGTGGCGTGATCGCCGATTCGTTCGAGGTGGCGGGAGATGAGGACCAGATCGAGGGCCGGTTCGACGGTCGTGGGATCCTCGATCATGAAGGTCAGCAGCTCGCGGAAGATCTTGGTCTTCAAGGCGTCGAGCTGATCGTCCTCGTTCAGCACCTGGTGGGCGAGGGCGGTGTCCCGGCGGACGAAGGCATCCAGGGCATCACGCAACATCGACTGCGCGATCGCACCCATCTGGGGGATATCGATCAGCTTCTTGACCGGTGCGTGCGTGATGTAGCGTGTGGCGGCCTCGGCGATGTTCACCGCCAGGTCTCCCACCCGTTCGAGGTCGGTGTTGATCTTGACCGCCGCCACGATGGCTCGGAGGTCGGTCGCCATCGGCTGGTACAGGGCCAGGAGCCGGAAGCAGCGGTTGTCCACTTCGATGTGCAGCTCGTTGATTGGTTCGTCGCCGCCGAGCGCCCGCTCGATGAGGGCAGGGTCCCTGGACACGAGTCCCTCGACGGCCGCCCGTACGCGCTCCTCCGCCAGGCCGCCCATCTCGAGCAGCCGGCCCTGGAGCGCCACGAGTTCCTCCTCGAAATGACGAACCTGCTTTTCCAACAGTCCCTCCGTAACCACGCACCGCACGACACCGGTGAGACCCTCAGTGCCTCTCGTGCCTGTCGTCGCTCCCGTGATTATCCAAACCGCCCGGTCACGTAGTCCTCTGTCAGCTTCTCGGCCGGAGCCGTGAAGATCTTGTCGGTCCGGTCGTACTCAATCAGGCGTCCCAGCCAGAAGAACGCGGTGTGGTCGGACACACGCGCGGCTTGCTGCATGTTGTGGGTGACGATCACGATCGTGTAGGCCTTCTTGAGGTCGTACACCAGCTCCTCGATGCGCTGGGTCGCGATGGGGTCGAGCGCCGAGGCCGGCTCGTCCATGAGCAGGATGTCCGGCCGCACGGCAAGCGCACGCGCGATGCACAGACGCTGCTGCTGTCCGCCGGACATGGCCAGGGCCGATTCCTGCAGCCGGTCCTTGACTTCGTCCCAAAGAGCCGCCTGACGCAGGCTCTCTTCCACGCGGCCGGCGAGCTCGGCCTTGCTCCCCGCCATCCCATTGATCCTCAGCCCGTAGGCGACGTTCTCGAAGATCGACTTGGGGAAGGGATTTGATTTCTGGAACACCATTCCGACTCGCCGCCGCAGACCCACGACGTCCACGCCAGGCGCGTAGATGTCGTTGCCGTCGATACGTGCCGTGCCTTCGACGCGAGCGCCGGGGATGATGTCGTTCATCCGGTTGAGGGTGCGCAGGAACGTGCTCTTGCCACACCCCGAGGGTCCGATGAACGCCGTCACGACGTTCGGGTGAATCTTGACGGAGATGTCCTCGAGTGCCCGCTTGGCCCCGTAGAAAAACGACAGGTGCTCGACGTCGATCTTGACGTCGCGCTCTCGGTTGGCGGCCCCTTCGGTCGGTCGGGCCGTCGGCGTGGGGGCCTTCAGGCGAATGGACGGGTTTGCGATCTGCCCAGTCATGTCAGCGTCCCCGCATGTCGGCGACGCGTGAGGTCGCCAGTCGCGCCATGAGCGAGCAGATGAACACGATGGTGACCAGCACGAGCGCGCCGGCCCACGCCTGGCGCTGCCAGTCCTCGTAGGGCGAGATGGCGTAGGTGAAGACCTGCACCGTCACCGACGAGATCGGCTGCGTCAGCTCCGTCGTGAAGAAGCGGTTGTTGAACGAGGTGAAGAGGAGAGGGGCCGTTTCGCCGGCCACGCGCGCAAGTGCCAGCACGATGCCGGTAATGATACCCGGCAGCGCTGCGGGGACGATCACGGTGAACACCGCGCGTGCCCGTGTGGCGCCAAGCGCGAGCGCTCCCTCGCGCAGCGCCCCTGGCACCAGGAGCAGGAGTTCTTCGGTCGTGCGCGCGATGATGGGAATCATCATGATGCCGAGCGCCAGGCCGCCCGCCAGCGCGCTGAACTGCCGGAAGGGCAGCACCGCCACGCCGTAGGCGAACACGCCGATGACGATCGACGGCACGCCATTCAGCGTGTCCGCGGCGAATCGGACAATCGAGGTGAACCTGGACCCGGGGAACTCGGAGAGGTAGACGCCGCTCATCACGCCGACCGGCACGGCCATGAGTGCCGCCAACCCCGTGAGAATGAGGGTGCCGACGATGGAGTTGGCCATGCCGCCGCCGGACTCGCCGACGGGAAGCGGCATGTGAGTGAAGAAATCGAGGTTGAGCGCCTGCACCCCACGGCTGAGGACGAAGAAGAGCACGAAGGCCAGCGGCACGAGCGCGACCAGTACGGCAATCGCGCACGCGCCGACGAACAGAGACGACAGCATCCGCCGCCAGACCATGCGGGTCATGCGGCAGCCCTGCCCGACTTCCGGCCGGCCATCGTCCAGATGAGCCCGCGCGAGAGGCCGTTGACGACGAGCGTGATGATGAAGAGGACGAGGCCGATTTCAACCAGCGCGGCAAGATACAGCTCGTCGGCGGCCTCGGTGAACTCGTTGGCAATGACCGCGGCCATCGTGTACTGCGGCGCGAAGAGCGACGCCGAGACCTGCGGGTTGTTGCCGATGACCATCGTGACTGCCATCGTTTCACCGAGCGCGCGGCCGAAGCCGAGCATGACGGCGCCGACAATACCGGTGCGGGCGTAGAAGATCGCCGCGCGGATGGCCTCGAACTGCGTGGCGCCGAGCGCATAGGCGGCCTCGCGCTGGGCCAGCGGCACGGTGCGCAGGACCTCGCGTGCCACTGTGGAGGTGAACGGGACGACCATCACCGCGAGGATGAGAGCGGCCGAGAGCATGCCGACACCGAGCGGGGGGCCCGAGAAGAGCGGCAGCGCCCGCAATGAATCCGGGAGCGCGATTTCCAGAGAGCGAACGGCCGGCACGAGCACGAAGATGCCCCACAGTCCGTAGACGATTGAGGGGATGGCGGCGAGCAGCTCGGTGAGAAACACCAGCGGCGTGCGCAGGATGCGCGGGCAGAGTTCGGAGATGAAGACGGCGATCCCGATTGCAACGGGAGTGGCGATGAGGAGCGCCAGGATCGAGGAATAGAGCGTACCCCAGATGAACGGCAGCGCGCCGAACTGGCCGGCCACCGGATCCCAGGTGCTCGTCCGCCAGAAGTCGAAGCCGAACTTCTGAATCGACAGCATCGACTGCCTCGACAACTCGAACCCGATGGCCACGACGATCGAGGCCAGCACGAAGGCGAATGCGCCGGTGCTCAGGCGGAAGCCGATGTCGCGCGAACGCATGGCAGGTTCGTAAGTGTGCGGCGTGCCCCGGCCTACGAGACCTTCACCCTATCGAGCGCCGCCATCTCCATCTGGACGACGGCGGAAGGGAGCTGGGCGTAGCCGAGCTCGGTGGCCTGCTTCTGCCCGTCCGTCAAGGCCCAACGCATGAAGTCCACCATGATCCGGCTGCTGGCCGCGTCCTTGGGTGCCTCGTAGAGAAGGATCCAGGTGAATGACGAGATGGGGTAGGCGCCGGCGCCAGGCGCGTTGGTGATCGAGACGCGGAAATCTGAGGGCATGCTGGCCGCCGCCCCCTCCGCCGCCTTCGTCACCGCATCCACCGAGGCCTTCACGAATTCACCGGCGAGATTCTGAACCGCGCCAAAGCTGATCTTGTTCTGGAGGGCGTAGATCAATTCGACGTAACCGATCGATCCGGGCGTCTGCGAGACCAGCCCCGCCACCCCCTCGTTGCCCTTGCCGCCCACGCCGGCCGGCCAGTTGACCGACGTGTTCACGCCGACCTTCTTCTTGAACGCAGGGGAGGTCTTCGAGAGGAAGTCCACGAAGATGTAGGTGGTCCCCGAGCCGTCGGACCTGTGCACCACCGTGATGTCAGTGGCCGGAAGCTTTACGCCGGGGTTGAGCTTCGCAATCGCCGGGTCGTCCCATGTCTTCACGGTGCCGAGGTAGATGTCGGCGATGAGCGAACCGCTGAACTTCAGCTCGCCCTCGATTCCGGGCACGTTGTAAACCGGCACCACCGCGCCGAGCACCGCCGGGAGATGGAGGATCGGCCCTGGCGCGGATTTCATCTGCTCGTCGGTCATCGGGCCGTCGGTGGCCCCGAAGAAGACGGTCTGGTTCGTGAGCTGACGGATGCCTCCGCCCGATCCAATCGACTGGTAGTTGATCTGTACTTCGGGATAAAGCTTGTTGTACTCGGAGAACCATTTCGAATAGATCGGATAGGGGAATGTCGCTCCCGCACCGTTGATCTGGACGTTGCCCGATGCGCTTGCTCCCGCCGCACCGGACGTGGACGCGGGCTCGGAGCTGTTGCCGCCACAGGCGGTGACACACACAACGACGATCGTGGCGCATAGAGAGCGAAGCGGCATCTGAACCATGCTCTGAACGCTACCGAACGGGAATTTCACAACCGTTTCCGCGGCGTTAAATCCGTGTAACGCACCCGTCAGTGCGACAGCTCCCGCTTCGGGGTGGGAGGACCAATCTCCTGATGGACCGCGTAGTCGTGGTTGGCATCGGCCGCGTCATCGAGCAATCGTTGTCTGGGAGTTAGACCACCGCGAATGCCCCATCGTCTAAGCTCGTAGCATGTCAGGCTCAGCGGCAGTAACACTTGCCATGATTCGGCGTCTGCTGCTGGCGTTGCTCGCCTGCGGGCTCATCGGCACGGCCGCAGAGCTGTGGCTGATGGGACACCACGAGAGCGCCTGGCAGGCGGCGCCGTTTGCCGCGATGGCCTGTGCCCTCGGCGCCGGCGGCTGGTGTGCGCTGTCCGGGTCGGCCATCGCCGTCCGCGTCTTCCAGCTGGCCATGGCCCTCCTGATGCTCGCAGGGGTGACCGGCACCGTTCTGCACTACCGCGCCAACATGGAGTTTCAGCTCGAGATGGACGCCTCGCTCGGCGGGTTCGCACTGTTGACGAGGGTATTACAGGCAAAAGCGCCGCCTGCGCTGGCACCCGGCAACATGGCGCTGCTGGGCCTCGTGGGTCTGGTCGCTACCTATCGCCTGACCCCTAAATAGTCGTTCGATTCACCCTCTTTCCAAGGAGCACTATTCATGCCTCGTCCCCATTTCTTCATCCCGGCCACGTTCGTCATGCTGCTGGCGCTGTTGCCTTCCCCCGCGCGTGCCCAGGTCGGCACGGGCATCCTCGACGCCAACACGGTGGCCGAAGCGCAGCTGGCCGGGCTGCCGGGCATGACGCCGGCAGTCGCCAAGGCACTGGTAGCCGCCCGCCCCTTCGGGAGCGCGGTGGAACTCAACACGTTCCTGACGGGCCAGAAGCTGACCACCGAACAGATCGCGGCGTTCTACGGCAAGGCCTTCGTGCACGTGAATCTCAACACCGGCACGCGCGAGGACATCCTGCTCATCCCCGGTGCCGGCAACCGCATGGCGCGCGAGTTCGCGGAGTACCGCCCGTGGAAGACCTGGGCGCAATTCGACAAGGAGATCAGCAAGTACGTGGGCCAGCCGGAAACCGACCGGCTCAAGGGCTACGTGTTCATCCCGGTGAACCTGAACACGGCGAGCGACCAGGACATCCTGAGCATTCCTGGCGCCGGCGCCCGGATGGTGCGGGAGTTCAAGGAGTACCGCCCCTGGAAGACGAAGGAGCAGTTCGAGCGCGAGATCGGCAAGTACGTCGGCGCGAAAGAGGTGGCCCGCCTCTGGCGCTACGTCGTCATTGAGTAGTCGCGACTGGTGCGCCTGGCGGAGGATGGTGCGGCCCTACGGCCGCACCACCTCGATCCCGTCCACATGCACGTCGAGCAGGTGGTTCACGCGGGCGCCCGCGATGCCGTCCGTCTTGAGACTGGCCTTGGGTGCGGAGTGCACCACCGTGCCGTTGACCACGAATGAGACCGTGTCGCCGGCCACGCGAACCTCGAGCTGGTTGGTGGAGCGGCCGTCGGCGCCCGGCCGGCGGATCGCGTCGTGCGCCTTGCGCGGCTGAATGTCTGTCACCTGTTCGCCGGCCCGCTGACGGACGAGGAACGTGCCATTCTGGCCGACGAGGAAATAGGCGTAGGTCTCCGCCGCCCCGTCGAGCTGGGCGCCGCCGAAGATGAGGCCGTAGAAGTTGACGTGCCCGCTCGGCTTCATCAGATTGAACGTGCCGCGCAGCGTGTAATTGCCGGTAGCCGTCTGCGAGGGATTCCAGAACGTGCCCGCCGGCCCACCCGTGACGCGGTAGCCCTTCCCCAACGCCATTGTCTTCAGCTCTCGCGTGTCGTCGGGGTCCTCGGCACTGCGGCTCTCGTCGACCCGCACGCGCAGGCCAGTGGGCGCCTGTGCGCCAAGGGGAGCCACCATCAGGCCAACGAGCGCGACGATGGTGATGAACGAAATCAGATACGGCATGGACACGAATCCTCCCGCGAAAAGAGTGCACCGGCGCCTGGCAGCGCGCTCGGTCGCCACCTGCAAGAATGCTGAACGCCCGGTTAGACGCCGGCCCGGGCAATCTGGCCGCACCCGTGCAGGAAGGCCACCCGAGGTGGAACTCGAACAAGTTTGCAGGCGGTCGCGGACGTGGGCCTAGCGTCGCGCTGAGGAAGGGGTATTTCGCCACCTGCCGTTCGGTGTCGCACCCTTCCGAACCGGTTGAGCGCGGGTACCTCGAGCAGCATCCACACCCGCTCCAGTGCCGGTTTCGATCTCGATCGGTTTGCCGACCAGGCGTTCAAACGGGCTCTTGTGGCGGTTGGTGGCCCAGACCTCGAGCTCGGCGTCCCCCGACGTATGGAGGACGACGAGCAGGTCCTTCCCGCGATCTTGAAGATCGAGTCCGGAAATTGCCTGCGAGTGGCTGCGGTCGAGGCTCTCGGCCACGCGCAGGATCGATGCGAGCATCCGCACAGTTCGCCGCAGCGGCGCCGTCAGCAGCGCATACTCCTCGTGCGAGCGCTTGGGTGTCCCGCGTCGATGGTATCGCGCGACCAGAGCCATGACCTCGATCTCGTCTGGGCGAAATCCCCGCAGATCGCCGTTCTTGATCAGGTAGTACGAATGGCGATGGTGCCGGCTGTAGCTGATGTGGGTGCCGAGGTCGTGCATCAGCGCGGCGTACTCGAGCCACTCGCGCTCGCGATCCGTGAGGCCGTGAATGGCTCGCGTCTGATCGAACAGCGCCAGCGCGAGACGTGTCACCTGCTGGGCGTGTTCAGCGAAATAGTTGCACCGTTCAGCCAGCTCCAGCGTGCTCCGACGACGCACGTCGGGGATGCGATCGACCTGGGCAATCTGCCGCTTGTTGCGTCGGACGTAATCGAGGATCAGTCCCTCGCGTAACGCCAGGTCGCACAGGGTCAGCTCGCCGGCCCCGAGCCGCCTCAGAATGGTGTCCACCAGGACGGCGCCGGCGACGACGAGGTCGGCGCGTCTGGGGTCGAGGCCGGGCCACGCCAGGCGCTGCTCGATGTCGCACGCGACCATCTCCTTGCGGACCCGGCGGATCTGCTTGGCCGAGACGTGGAGGTTGCGCAGCTCGCCCGGGGGCGTGCCGCGCGACGTTGTCGCGGCCATGGCGCCCAGGCTCAGGATCGTCCCGGAGGTGCCTATCACGCGGTCGAATCCGACCGCGGCGATTTGTTCGCAGTGGCGATCGATCTCGCCGAGGATGTGCCTCTCGAGTCGGCGCTCGTCGCGCGCGGAAACCGGATCGCTCTTGACGAAGCGCTGGGTGAGCCGGATGACGCCGATCTTGAAGCTGCGTGCGAGGTGGATGGCGGTGGCCGAGCCGAGCGTGATCTCGACGCTGCCGCCGCCGACGTCGATCACGACCGCCAGGCCGCTGGCCACGTCTACACCATAGACCGCCGCCAGGTGAATGAGGCGTGCTTCCTCGGCCCCGGATATCACCCGCGCGCGGATTCCGGTCTCGCGCTCGATCCGCGACAGAAACGCCCCGCCATTGTCCGCCTCGCGTATGGCGCTCGTGGCCGCCGCCAGGATTTCGTCCACGCCGTGCGATTCGGCGAGGCGCCTGAACTTCGAGAGCGCCTGAAGCGTTGCCGCCATCGCCTCCGCGGTGAGCGACCGGCCGTCGAGCCCGCCCGCTCCGAGGCGAACCATGGCCTTCTCACGGTCCACGACCTCGAACGAGAGGTCGGGCCGGACCATCACGATGATCATGTGGACCGAGTTGGTGCCGATGTCGATCGCGGCGATCCGCATGAACTGGGTAGGTAATCTCGACCGTTACACTATCGATCTATAGTGACGGGCGCCATCCTAACATGCCGCGTACACACCCATCGGAGCTTCTCATCCGCCAGCGTGTCGGGGCGTTGACCCGCAGCTTGCCGGCCGCACAGAAGGGCAACGCGGACTCGCTGCACCTCGCGCGGGTCGCCACGCGCCGTCTGAGGGAAGCGTTGCCGCTGGTCGCATCCGGCTCGAGGCAGCGCAAGCTCGAGCGCCAGGTCCGCGGCATGACCCGTGCGCTCGGACCGGTGCGGGAGCTTGACGTGGCGATGGACGTGCTGGACGAACTCGAGGCCGGCGGCGAGGTTCCGCGCGCCGCCCTTCTCCGCCTCCGCCGCGTGGTGAGCGATGAGCGGCGGGTGCTGCACGAGCAGATGCTCCGGCAACTCGGCAAGGTCGAGATTGAGAAACTTGGGAAGCGCGCGATCGCGGAAGCGCGAAAAGGCGCAGGCAGCGGTGCCCTGAGCGACGCCGAGCGAATCGCGACCGCGCGCGCCCGTGCGGCCAGACGTGCCGAAGCGCTCGAAGGCGCCATCGAGAACGCCTCCGGCATGTATCTCCCCGATCGCCTCCACGAGGTTCGCATCGCGGTGAAGAAGCTTCGCTATGCGTTGGAACTCGCCGGGGCGTTCAGCCGCTCACGCGCCGAGGCGAGACTTCGGACGTTGAAGAAGGCCCAGGATGTGCTTGGGCGCATGCACGACCTCGAGGTCCTCATTGCGCGAACCCGCGCGGTACAGGGCGCCCCTGGTGCGCCGACGCTGAAGCTCTCGGGAGATCTCGATCGGCTCGTGCGTGTCCTTGAAGCCGAGTGCCGCCGGCTTCACGGCCACTACATGGCGTCGCGCGCCTCGCTCACCACGATCTGCGATCACGTCGTGGCCGCCGCCGCACGCCGTCGTGCCGCCTGAGCCGGATGCCGCACTGCGAGATCTCCATCGTCCGCCATGCCATCGCCGCCGAGCGGGGCGAGGAGTGGCCCGACGACACCAAGCGGCCCCTGACAGAACAAGGCATCGCGCGGTTCAAGGAGGTCGTGCGAGGGCTGGCCTGGCTCGAGGTCGGCATTGACGAGATCTTCACGAGTCCGCTCGTCCGCGCGAGGCAGACCGCCGCGCTTCTGGCGGCGGGGATCTCCGGCAAGCCCAATATGAAGGTGCTGGAGTCGCTCGCACCAGGGCACTCGGTCGCAGCCGTGCTGCAGGAACTGGCTCAGACCGCGAGGCGCAAGCGGGTTGCCCTCGTGGGCCACGAGCCGGGTCTTGGCGAGCTTGCGGGACATCTAATCGGCACACGCCGCGCACTGCCGTTTCGGAAGGGTGGCGCCTGCCATATCCTGATCGAGAGTTTCAGCACCCGTCGCGCGGGCGAGCTGCAATGGTTCCTTCCTCCGAGAGCCTTGCGGAAGCTTGGAAGATAGCAAGTCCCCTGGTCAAAGCATGCCGCCTGTCTACAGGATTTGCCCGTTGCCCGTGGCCCGTTGACCCGTGTCTGTCGCCGTCATCATCAACCCCGTTTCCGGCACCGGCGGCGGCCCCGAGGCGGGGCGGCGGCGCGCGGAGCTCGCGGCGCGCGTGCTCGTGGCGCGCGGCTTCGAGCCGGTCGTCTATCTGACGGAACGATCCGGCCACGCCCGCGAGCTGGCACAGGTGGCCGTCAACCACGGTGCTCGTACCGTCGTCGCCTGGGGTGGGGACGGGACTGTCAACGAGGTCGCCTCGGCGCTGGTCTTCAGCGACGCCAGGCTTGCGATCGTTCCGAGCGGCTCCGGCAACGGACTTGCCCGCGAACTGCTCGTGCCCTTCGACCCGACGAGGGCTCTCGGCGTTGCCATTGGTCCTCACGAACACGCGATGGATGCCGGGGAGCTGGACGGGCACCTCTTCTTCAACGTGGCCGGGATCGGCCTTGACGCGCGAGTGGCGCACCGGTTTGCGGAGCAGGGGCTTGTCGGGCGAGGCTTCTCTCGCTATCTCGCGATCACGCTGCGGGAGATCGTGCGGTACGAACCCGATGAGTACATCATCGTGGCCGACGACGAGCGGCTGCGATCGCGACCGCTGCTGATTGCCATTGCCAACGCCCGGCAGTACGGCAACGGAGCCCTCATCGCTCCACAGGCGCGACTCGACGATGGGCGCCTTGATGTCGTTGTCGTCGCGTATCGTTCGCCCATCCGGGCGCTTGTTCAGGCTCCGCGGGTCTTCCTGGGGCAGGTCGGGCGCGTGTCTGGCGTGACGATGCGGACGGCGGCTGAGGTGGAGATCCGCTCCGCGCGGCCGGTCGTGTACCACCTAGACGGTGAACCGCACGTTGGCGGCACCACCATTTCGGCGAAGGTCCATCCGCGTGCGTTGCGAGTGATGGTGCCCGGGCCCCGTTGACGCGCATCAGTCGGAAGGAGGCCTGAAGGCCTCCGATTGTTTACACAACGTTTACGCGCGCCAGGTGGCTGAACCGGGTAAAGATCGGGATCCCATGTACGCTCGCGTTTTCACCAAAGCCGCTCACATCCGCCGATTCACAATTTCCGATATCGCCTCGTCGGGCTGGGAAGTCCGGGAGGAGCACGATTGGAACATCGTGCGCGCCGTCCGGTACCGCGACTGGCACCGCGTCGAGCGAGCCAAGCTCGCGTTCTCGCGTGAGGCGACGACGTTGGCGCAGGCGGGGTGGATCGAGGCCTGAGACCGCAGGACTGTTGAGCCTGGGCGGCCTACTCGACGAACCGGTAGCCCAACCCGACCACCGTTTCAATCTGCCGTCCGGCGTCGCCCAGCTTGCCGCGCAGCCGTCCCACGTGGACGTCCACCGATCGTGTTTCGATCAGGCGCTCATATCCCCACACGCGTTCGAGCAGTCGGTCGCGCGAGATGACGCGATTCTTGTTCTCGACCAGGTACTTCAGCAGCTCGAACTCGCGGCGAGTCAGCTTGATGGGATCCCCGTCAACGGCGACGGAGATTGCGTCGAAGTCGGCCAGGATGTGCTTGCCGCGGTAGACCAGTGGTTTGGCGGGCGATTCGTCGGGCCGGCCGCGCCGCAGGACGGCTCGCACGCGGGCTGCGAGCTCGCGAGGGCTGAACGGTTTGGTGACGTAGTCGTCCGCACCGATATCGAGCCCCGTCACACGATCGCTTTCGCCAGTTCTGGCCGTGACGATCAGGATAGGGACGCGCGCCGTCTGCGCGCGCGAGCGGAGGATGCGGCAGACTTCCAGCCCGTTCAGGACCGGGAGATTGAGATCCAGGATGATGACGTCGGGCGTCCGGACCGTGACGGCTTTGAGCGCCGCATCGCCGCTGCCGACGACCTCGACCTCCATCTCGCCGCTGCGCTCGAGCGTGTGCTTGATCAGGCCGGCAATGTCCTGCTCGTCCTCGACGACCAGGACCCGCGGTGAAGGTGTCACCCAGCCACCATATGGGCCAGGCGTTTCCTGGCGGTGACGCCGACGTTAATTCTGCGTTACGGTCCGGCGACGAGCGCGCCCGCACACCCCAGGAACGCGGGGGTTTCAGGGGACTTTGATAGTATTCGCGCCACATGACCGCTCTCTTGTTGCTGTTCATCGGCTCCGGCTGTGCCGCGCTTATTTACGAAGTCGTCTGGTTCCAGCTCCTCCAGTTGTCGGTGGGTTCGTCGGCGGTCTCGCTTGGGATTCTGCTCGGAATCTACATGGGAGGGATGTGTCTGGGCAGCCTCTTGCTCCCGCGACGGATCTCTGCCCGTCATCACCCGTTGAAGGTCTATGCGTGGCTCGAGCTCGGCATCGGTGTCTTTGGCCTGCTCGTGCTGTTCGCCGTGCCGCTCGTCGGCAGCGCCTACACTGCGATTGCCGGCAGCGGACCAATCAACCTTGTCCTGCGCGCCGCCGTCGCCGGCATCTGCCTTCTCCCACCGACGCTCTTGATGGGTGCCACGCTGCCGGCCGTTGCGCGGTGGGTGGAGACCACGCCGTCGGGGGTATCGTGGCTCGGTTATTTTTACGCCGGTAATCTGGCAGGCGCGGTGGCGGGAAGCCTGCTGGCGGGCTACTACCTCCTTCGCGTCTTCGACATGCCGACGGCCACATTCGTGGCGGTCGGTCTCAACGTGATCGTCGCCGTCCTTGCGCTGGTCGTCGCCGGGCGCACGGCGTACACCCCGGCCGTGACCACGCCGGCGTCCCGCGATGCCACCGTCCCCGGCGCGCGGCTCGTCTATGTGGCGATTGCACTCTCTGGATTGACGGCTCTTGGCGCGGAAGTGGTCTGGACGCGTCTGCTCTCGTTACTGTTCGGCGGCACGACCTACACCTTCTCGCTGATTCTGGCCGTCTTCCTCGTTGGCCTCGGGATTGGCAGCACCATCGGCTCCGAACTGGCGCGGCGGCTTCTGCATCCGCGGGCGGCGTTCGGCTGGTGCCAACTGCTCCTGTGCGTGACGCTGGCGTGGGCGGCCCACGTGGCGGAAGCGTCGCTGCCGTACTGGCCGATCAATCCGTCGATCTCGACCAAGCTCTCGTTCACGTTCCAGCTCGATCTGCTCCGGGCGCTCTGGGTGATGCTCCCCTCGGCCATCCTGTGGGGTGCGAGTTTCCCGCTGGCTCTCGCCGCGGTCGTGCGCGTGGGGCAGGATCCAGCCCGTCTCGTGGGCGGTGTGTACGCGGCCAACACCGTGGGTGCGATCGTCGGCGCGCTGGTGACGAGTCTCGGACTCGTCGGGACGGTCGGCAGCCAGGTCGCGCAACAGGTGCTCATCGCGGTGGCGGCGCTCTCCGGCATGCTGATGCTGGCGGTCCAGGGACGAAGGGCGGAAGGCGACATTGTCGAGCAGGCGCGGAGTACGCCACCCGCCGCCAGCTTCGCCATCGTGGCGGTCGTGGTCGTGGCGGCGGGGCTGCTCGCGCGCACCGTGCCGCCGCTGCCAGGGATCCTCGTGGCCTACGGCCGGTACGCCGCCACCTGGGTCGGCTTCAACGAGATTATCTACGTTGGTGAAGGCATCACCGCGTCAGTTGCGGTGTCGCGCACGCCAAGCGGGGTGTTGAACTACCACAACGCGGGCAAGGTGCAGGCGTCGAGCGAGCCGCAGGACATGAAGCTGCAGCGCATGCTCGGCCACATCACGACGCTGGTGCCGAGGAACCCGGCCAAGGTGCTCGTGATCGGTTGCGGTGCCGGTGTCACGGCCGGCGCGGTGTCGATCGATCCGCTCGTCAAGGACCAGACGATTGCGGAGATCGAGCCGCTGGTGCCGCAGGTTGTCTCGACTCACTTCGCCGCCCACAACTTCGACGTCGTCCGCAACCCGAAGGTGAAGGTGCACCTTGACGATGCGCGCCACTATCTGCTGACGACCAAGGAGACGTTCGACGCGATTACATCGGACCCGCTCGATCCGTGGGTCAAGGGCGCGGCGACGCTGTATACGAGGGAGTTCTTCCAGGAGGTCAGGAGCCACCTGAACCCTGGCGGGGCCGTGACGCTGTTCGTGCAGCTCTACGAGAGCAGTGAGGAAGCGGTCAAGAGCGAGGTGGCGACGTTTCTCGAGGTGTTTCCCGCGGGCGCGGTGTTCGCGAACACCGCCAACGGCCAGGGCTACGACCTCGTGCTCTGGGGACCGCTCGAGCCGACCAAGATTGACGTGGACGCCATTCAGGCGCGGCTGGCCAAGCCGGAGAATGACCCGATTGTCAAGTCGTTGCGCGAGATCGGCGTCTACTCGGCGCAGGACCTCTTTTCCACGTATGCCGGGCGGGCCGACGACATGGCCAACTGGCTGAAGGACGCCCAGATCAACACCGACCGGAACCTGCGGCTGCAGTACCTCGCGGGGCTCGGGCTGAACTTGTACCAGAGCGATCCAATCTACAAGAAGATGATCGCGGACACGAAGTACCCCGAAGGACTATTCGAGGGGTCGCCGGAGACACTCGCGGCGATGCGTCAGAAGATCGAGTCGGCGCTGGCGCGGTCGAAGCCGCAGTTCTAACCTTCGGGGAGGGTTTCACGCTGCCGATGTCGTTTGCAGCGTACCTGCTGCGAACGACGACCCACCACCCGCCATCCACCAACTGACGCTCGGCTACACCACCGTCCCGGGCTTGATGATTCCGCCCTTGGGAACCACGATGATCCCACCCCTGATGTAGTACCCCTCGCCGTCGGCGTGCTCGATGCCGGCGGCGTTGACCAGCCGTGCGCCGTCGCCGATGCGTGCGTTTTTGTCGATGATGGCCCGGTCGAGGACGACGTCTCGCCCGATGCCGAGTGACGGCTGGCCGGCGTCGCCGCGGCTGTCTTCGTAGACGTCTGCCCCGAGCAGCACCGAGCGCTGAATCTTCGAGCCCGAGTGGATGTGGCTGCGAATGCCGACAACCGAGTCGGTGATCTCGCACCGGTCCAGGAAGCAGCCGTCGGCCACGATCGAGTCGCGTACATGGCAGTCCGTGAGCCGAGATCCTGGCAGGTGCCGCAAGTGGGTGTAGATCGGCTGGTGTGGATCCCAGAAGCGAAAGGGGGCTCCCGGCCGCCCCAGCATCACGTTGGCCTCGTAGAACGACTCGATGTCGCCCACGTCGGCCCAGTAGCCGCGGTAGAGGTACGACCGCACCTTGTAGTGGTCGAGCGCGTTGGGGATCACCTCGCGGCCGAAGTCGATACCGCGCTCACGCTCGAGGATGTCGAGCAGGACATCCCGGGAGAAGACGTAGACGCCCATCGACGCCGTGAACGGCTGATCGTCGGTGTGGCGCGCGAAGACGGAGCCGTGCGGAATACTCCGGCCAATCTCCCGCAGGCGATCCGGCTTGGGTTTCTCCTCGAAGGCGGTGATCCGTCCGTCGCGGTCGAACCGGAAGATACCCATCTGGGTCGCTGTCTCGGGATCGACCGGCTGCGCGGCGATCGTGATGTCGGCGCGCACGTCCCGGTGCGCGTCGATCAGTTCCTGATAGTCCATCCGATAGAGGTGATCACCGGAGAGGATCAGGTAGTACTCGGCCTCGTGCTCGACAAAGTGACGGGCCGCCTGGCGCACGGCGTCCGCGGTCCCCTGAAACCAGTGTGGATTGTCCGGCGTCTGTTCCGCCGCGAGAATCTCGACGAAGCCGCCCGAGAACATGTCGAGCTGGTAGGTGTGCGAGATGTGCCGGTTCAGCGAGGCCGAGTTGAACTGGGTCAGCACGAAGATGCGGCGGATGTCAGCGCGCAGGCAGCCGCTGATCGGCACGTCGATCAGCCGGTATTTTCCGCCGATCGGCACCGCCGGCTTGGATCGCGTGGCTGTGAGTGGAAAGAGCCGGGACCCCTGGCCCCCGCCGAGAATGATCGCGAGCGTGTCGTTCTGCATGAGTGGATGTGGCCCGGGCCATCATTGGCCGGGCACCGCGTTTGTAACACACCACCCACCTGCGTACCTCATTTGACTCGTCCGTCACACCGTCGAGATCGCATTGTCACGGCAGCAGCCTATCGTGTGGGTGTATGCACGTGGGTATACCACGGCAGTGGGCACCAACCCGGGCGCAGCGGTGGCGCTGGCCCTCGACGATGCTCAGGCCATCCCGAGCAAGAGTCGAGGGATGACAATCAGCGTCATTGTCTGCGCTCATAATGAAGCACGGTACCTGCCGGCCTGCCTCCATTCGCTCCTCGCACAGACGCGCATCCCCGACGACATTCTGGTCGTCAACAACGCGAGCACCGATGCCACACGCGCGGTCGCGGTGGCGATTCCGGGCGTACGCGTGGTGGACGAGCCGCGAAAAGGGCTGGTGGTGGCGCGCGAGGCCGGCCGCAACGCCGCTGTCGGCGAGCTCCTGGTCTACCTCGACGCGGACTGTCGGGCACCGCTCAACTGGCTCGAGCGGATCGAACGGCATTTCGAGCGCGACAGGTCCTTGCTGGCGCTGTCCGGCCCCTACCGGTTCTATGACTGGGACTGGTTCGGCCGCACCCTGATTCGGGCCTACGACTTCACGTTGGCGCCGGCGACCCAGTTCCTCGTGACGCGAGTGCTGCGTATCGGCACCATCTTCTACGGTGGCAATTTCGCCGTCCGCCAGGAGGCGCTCGCGGCCATCGGCGGCTTCGACACCTCGATCGAGTTTCATGGCGAGGACACCAACCTCGGGCGTCGCCTGTTCGCGACAGGCAAGGTGGCGTTCTGCTACGACTGTTACCTGTACACGTCGGCGCGGCGTTATGTCGCGATGGGGAAGGGCGCGGTGTTCCGGCTCTACGTCAGGAATTTCACGTCGGAGCTGCTGCACCATCGCCCGAAGGACACCACGCACGTGGACGTGAGAATCTGATGCCCGGCTACGAGCCGTTCCTGCTGTGCGATTTTCATGTGCACACGACGTGGAGCGACGGCGCTCTGACGTTGCGGGAGGTCGTCGATCTCTACGGCGCGACGGGGAAGTTCGACGTGATCGCGATTACCGACCATATCCTGATGAAGAAGGACCTGATTGCCCGCGCGGGTCGCATCGTCACACTCGGCCGGCGCGCGTTCGGCGTTCGCGAGGAGAACTTCGAGGCTTATCTCGACGACATCCGAAAGGAGGCGGAGCGGGCGAAGGCGCAGTACGGGATGCTGGTGATTCCAGGCGCCGAGATCACGCAGAACCGGATCAGCGGCAAGGGCAAGAAGAACTCCCACATCATCGCGCTCGACATCCAGGAGTACATCAGCGCCGACCAGGCCGCCGATGAGATCCTGCGCGACATTCGACGGCAGAACGGCCTGAGCATCGCCTGCCACCCGCACCACCGCACGACGCGGCGCATCGAGGTCAGCACCTGCTATCTCTGGGATCATCGCGAGGAGCTCGCAGGCCTCGTCGATGTCTGGGAGGCGGCCAATCGCGACGATCTCTTCTCGGTAACCAGCCTGAAGCACTATCCGTATGTGGCGAACAGCGACTTCCACAAGCCCAAGCATCTCTACTCATGGAAGACGCTCCTGCGCTGTGAGAAGAGCTGGCCGGCCGTGAAGGAGGCGCTCCGCCACAACGTGGACGTCGCCCTCACGCTCTTCCGTGACGGCTCGTCGGCCGCCTGAGTCGCGGCCGTGCGCTCCGGTGGCGATACACCGTGTTGTTGCGGATGGCTCCATCAATTTGCAGCATCGAGACGCCCTCGTCACGACACCACCAGATACTGGGGTCATGAAGCTTGACCTCCACGTTCACACCATCTTCTCCGGGCAGACGACGATCTACCCGCTGAGCCTGATCATGCGTGAGTCCTACAACTCGCCGGACGGCGTGCATCGCCGAGCCAAGGCGCGCGGCATGGATCTGGTCACCATTACGGACCACGACCGGATCGATGGCGCGCTGACGATTGCCGATCGGCCGGACGTCATCGTCGGCTGCGAGGTGACCGCCGTGTTTCCGAGTGACGGGGTACGGGTGCACCTCGGCGTGCTTGGCGTGACCGAGACGCAACATCGCGAGATCCAGCGGCTGCGCGGAGACGTTCGCGAGCTGCTCCCGTACCTCCGTCAGGAGCGGATCTTCAGCTCACTGAATCACGTCGCGTCGCGGATCAACGGCCAGGTCACGGCGCCTCACATCGCGGCGCTGATGCCGTGGGTGGATGGTATCGAAGTCATCAACGGCTCGCGCCTCGCCACGCAGAACCGGACAGCCGCATGCCTTGCCGACGCCTGCGCGAAGGTGGGCGTGGCCGGCAGCGACTCGCACACCGGCCGCGGCATCGGCCGCACCTGGGTCGAGGCGCCGCACGCGACGACCCGGGAGGAGTTCCTGACGGAGCTTCACGCCGGTCGTGTGCGTGTCGGCGGCCGGCAGGGGCACTACTTCACGATGGCCTCCGACATGCTGCGTCTGGCCGCCGGCTTCTATCACGACCGGTTCATCCAGGCGGTGAAGGCGCCGCTCGACTGGAGGGCGCAGGCCTTCGTCCTGGGCGGGATCCTCGGTCTTCCACTCGTCTGCCTGCCGTTGGCCGGGGCGCTCGTGCACTTCATCCTCGAGGAGCGATTCAACCAGGCGCTCCTGTTCGACTTGGTGGCACGGCCGGCCGTCGCAAGGCTGGCCAGGGCGCCGGAGGTGGCCTGACGTGAACGTCGCGGTCTTCACCGACAACGACTTCGACAAGATCAACGGCGTCACGACGACGTTGACGGCGGCGCTGCAGCATGCGCCGTCGGACGTCCATCTCCGGATCTACACCGCTGCGACGCTCGGGGTGGCGGAGCCGCACTACCTTGCCCTCGAATCGGTCGGCGTGCCGATTCCGTTCTACGGCGAGATGCGCATGTACCTCCCACGTCTGGGCGCGTACGTCGAACACGCACGGCGCGACAGGATCGACGTCATTCATCTGACAACACCGGGGCCGCTCGGTCTGGCGGCGATGTACGTCGCCCGTCAGATTCGCCGGCCGATGATCGGCAGCTTCCACACCGACCTGGCCGCCTATACGGCCCTGCTCTCCGACTCACCGCGTCTTGGACGACTGATGGGCCAGTACATGCGGTGGCCGTACAGCAGGTGCGCCCGGGTCCTGGTGCCGTCCACGGCCACGCGCCAGTTGATGGTCGCCTCGAAGAGCGATCCCGAACGCCTGGTCGTGTGGGCGCGAGGCGTGGACACGGATCTGTTTTCGCCCAGCCGGCGATCCTGGCGGCTACGCGAGGCGTGGCGGGTGGACGACCGGCGACCGGCAATCCTCTACGTCGGCCGTGTCTCGCGCGAGAAGGGACTGGCGATGCTGGAGCCGCTGCAGCGGGCGCTGCACGGGCGTCGGCTGGAGCACCGGTTCATCATCGTGGGCCAGGGACCGATGCTGCCCGAGCTGCGCGAGAAGCTGCCCGAGGCGGTCTTCACCGGGCCGCTCTCGAGGGATGCGGTCGCTGAGGCGTTTGCGTCGGCGGACCTGTTCGTGTTCCCGAGCCGCACGGACACCGCGGGAAACGTCGTGCTCGAGGCGCAGGCGAGCGGTGTGCCGGTGATCGTGTCGGCGGCCGGCGGTCCGAGTGAGAACCTCGTCGCCGGGGTCACGGGTCTCGTCTGCGCCACTGACGACGTGCATGAATGGGCGGAAGCGGTGGTTTCGCTCCTGCACGACAACGCGCGTCGGCGGCAGCTGGGCCTGGCGGCGAGGGCGTACGCGGAAGGGCGGACCTGGCCTCGCGCGCTGGAGCCGCTCTACCGCGCCTACCACGACGTGTCGGCGCCGCACTCCGCGCGGGAGCACGTGCCGCTGCTGCCAGTCATGCCGTGACTACCGTGGCTTTCTGGAACTACAAGTCGGCGCTGCTGAGCGCGGGCGTCCGCAGCCTGCTGTTCTTCTCGGCGAATCTCACGGCAGGCTATGAGGCCGCCGTGCAGGCGATGGTCGTTGAGTACGTGTTCAGATTCGCCACGTCCGGATTCTATGGTGCGCTGACGCAGGCGTGCCGCGGCATCGAGCCCGCCAGGGCTGGAACCGTCGTCGCCGTCATCGCACTCCCCGTGGTGTCGCACTCGCTGGAGCTGGCGGTGCACTGGTCCCGTGGAACGCCCGCGCTGGCAGCGAGCATCGGCGCGTCCATCGCCCTCACGATTGTGTCAACGACCTTCAACCTGTTTGCGATGCGCCGCGGCGTCTTGGTGGTGGGTGCCGGGCAGCGGTCGCTCCTGAGCGACCTGAGAGAACTCCCCAGGCTGATGGCCTTGTTCGTCACCACCGCGGCGCGGACGTGCGTGAAAGCCTGCCTGTGACGACGGTGCACCTGACCAACGCCTACCACCCGACGTCGGGCGGCATCCGTACCTTCTACGACGCGCTGCTCGAGGGGGGCGACCGCGAGAGGCGGCGGGTTGTGCTCATCGTGCCTGGAGCGAGGACGGATGTCCAGGACGTCGGCCGGTTCGGACGCATCCATACCGTGGCTGCGCCGCCGGCGCCGGCGTTCGATCGCCGATACCGGCTGATGCTGCCGTACCGTTTGTGGCCGGGTGGCATCATCGGACAGATTCTCGAGCGCGAGCGCCCCTCGGTTGTCGAGATCTGCGACAAGTACTCGCTGCCCTACCTGGCGGGAATGCTGCGGAAGGGATGGCACCGGGCCGTCGCCAGGCCCGCGCTGGTGGGGCTCAGTTGCGAGCGCTTTGACGACAACATGGCGGCGTATCTCTCGCGCCGGCCTGCGGCGAGGGCCTTCACGCAGTGGTACCTCCGCCAGATCTATGGCCCACCCTTCGACATCCACGTCGCGAACTCCGCGTACACGGCGAGCGAGCTCCACGAAGCTCTTCCCGATCGGCCGACGGGGTTCATTCGCGTGTGCCCCATGGGCGTCGATACAGCCGGATTTGGACCACACCGCGCCAGCGCCACGATGCGCGAGCGCATGCGGGGCCTCGTGCGCGGAAGCCAGCGGTCGGTGCTGCTGTTTCACGCCGGCCGGCTCTCGCCTGAAAAGAATGTCGAGTTGCTCGTGGCGATGCTTCGCACGCTCGTCGAGGACCAAGAGCCGGGGTCCGACTATCGTCTGATCATCGCCGGCGACGGGCCGGAGGCCGGGTGGCTGCGCGCGCAGGCAACCGGCGCGCTCCGCGACCGGCTCGTGCTGGTCGGCAACCTCGCTCGCTCGACGCTGGCGGAGTGCTGCGCCAGCGCGGACGTGTTCGTGCACCCGAACCCGCGCGAACCGTTTGGCATCGGTCCGCTCGAAGCCATGGCGTCCGGCGTGCCCGTGGTGGTGCCTGCCGCGGGGGGCGTGCTCGAGTACGCGACGGAGTCCAACTCCTGGCTGGCGGCGCCAACCGCGCGCGACTTCGCACGGGCGGTGCGATCGGCGCGCGACGGCGATGCGGCGCGGGTGGCCGCGGCGCGCGACACGGCGCGACGGTTTCAATGGGACCTGATCGCCAGGCGCTTCTTTGCGATCTACGACGAGGCGGCCGAGAGGTACTCCATGGCGCCTGCTCAGCGTCCAGCGGAAGCCTCTCGAGGGAACCGGTCGGGGTTGTCGGTGAAGACGGCATCCACGCCAAGGTCGTAGAGGTAGTACCGCATCTCTTCCGTCACGTCGGAGATTCGGCCTGGTGCGCGGGTCGTGAAGGTGTAGGGCGTCACCGTCAGGCCGGCCTCGTGTGCCATCCTCACAACCTCCGGGCGGCCGTCGAGCAACGCCTTGCCGGGCCCAAGATCACTGGCGAAGGTCCCAGCCTCCTGCAATCCCTCTGGAGAGAGCCACCTTGTGCCGTTCCAAGGATCGATCAGGAGAGTCCGCGCGAGCCGCGGCAGCGCGGCGGTGACGTCCCGAAGCGCCCGCGGATCGAACGACTGCACCACGAGTCGCTCAGCCGGTGCGGCCGCGAGGTTGAGCCGCCGCAACGAGTCCACGAACAAGCGGGTCATGTCGATACCGCGTTCCCGGTAGAGCGGGGGAGACTTCAGTTCCGGGTAGAGGCCGGCCGCGGTGCCGACAGCGGCGACAGCCTCCTCCCACGTCGGTATCCGCTCACTCGCGAATGTCGCGTCGAACCAGCTTCCCGCGTCGAGCCGCTTGAGCTCCGCCAGCGTGAAGTCCACTGCCAGCCAGCGCTGTCTCCCGGTGGAGGCATCGATCGTGCCGCGCGAGGGAAAGAGCTCCTCGACGTTCGTGGTCCGCTCGAGGGAGTCGTCATGCAGACAGATGAGCACACCGTCGCGTGTGACTGCGAGATCCTGCTCGACGTAGTCGGCGCCCTGGGCGATTGCGAGCCGGTACGATGCCAGCGTGTGCTCGGGGGCGTAGGCGGACGCGCCGCGGTGGGCGATGAGTTTCTTGTGGCCGACCACCGATTCGCGTTCCTGCCCTGGGATTGTCACGCAGAGCAGGACCGTCGCGCACGCCGCGAGACTCACAATCGATTTCATCGCGCAGCCTCCTTCGAGAGCCGTCGCTGGACGTCGGTCCACCGGTAGAACTGGAAGTTGCGGCCGCGGCTGTTCATCATCACCAGCAGCCCGCCGCGGAAATCGCCGGGCAGCCCGCCCGACACGATCTCGAGGCCGTCGGTGCTGTCTGCCGAGGTCACAATCGCCGTGCCGATGCCGTGGTCGTGTGGGCGCCCCTTCGTGCCCTCGCGTGGGTAGAGGCGAAGCTCGGTGGCTCCTTCGATTTGATCGCTCGAGGCCAGGAAACCGGTGCCGTCGCGCCGGCGGAAAATGCCGAGGCCTTCGCGCTGTTGCGTGAATCCCGTGAGGCCGAAGACCGCCAGCTCGCGGCCGGCGTCGCGATGGTCGGGGTCCGCGTGCCACTTGCGCAGCGCGTACTCTTCATCCGCGTAGTAGACGTACCCGAGCTCGTCGTCCACCGCCACGGCTTCGATTTCACCGCTGCCGCTGAAGGAACCGAAGCGGCGAACGAGCCTCCCATTGACACGGCCAGTGGCGGGATCCGTCTCGAGTCTGTACTGCCAAAGATAGTTCGTCAGACCGCCTGTCTTCGGCGCGACGATCGCGAATATCGCGCCGTCGCGAGGGCGTCGATACAGGGAGATGCCCATCGGCATCGCGGCCTCGCCAGCCTCGCCATCGAGAACCGGTACACCCGTTCCACCGTCGAGTGGTGCGAGTCCTCGCTCGTCAATGCGAAAGACGCGCAGCCGCCGCCGCAGCCGCTCGGTGACGACGGCGATGTCGATGGCGCCGCTGGCTGTCGGCATGCCGTACTCGACATCGACGTTGTTCGGACGGTCGAGTGGCGCGACCACCTGTTGCACCGCTCCATCGAGATCGAACACGTACAACGCACCTCCGGGTGCCGCGATCTTGTTCGTGCCGAGCACCAGGCTGCGTGTGGGGTCGCGTCTGTTGATCCACACGGCGGGATCGTCCGCGTCGTCGGCCACCGCTGAGCTGGATCGCACCGGTACGAGAGGTGCACTCGGCGACAGCTCGTCCGCTGGGCCTCGGACGATCACCGCCGCCACCGCAATGGGAATCAGCCACGGCCATGCCGACATGCCGCGGCATCATAGCGAGCCGGTACAACGCTGGCGTTACGACAACTTGATGCCGGCGTCACGCGCGCGGTAAATGGGGCCGATACGCTCGGCCCATGCTCAAACAGATACTTCTTGCCGCCGCATTGCTGGCTCCCGTCGCCGCGATCGCACAAACATCCCTGGGGTCCATCTCCGGACAGGTCACCGACGCCGGTACCGGCGCGCCGCTCGCCGGTGCCAGCATCACAGTGGAGGGGATGCCGCTCAGCGCGGCATCCGATCGCGCCGGCCGCTTCAGCCTCGTGAACGTCCCGACCGGAACACACACGCTCGTGATCACCTACCTCGGTCACGGTGACGAACGTGCGCAGGTGATGGTCGCCGAAGGAGCGACCCTCGCTGTCGAGGTGCGGCTGAACCGCATCGCCTACTCGGAGCTCGTGCAGGTGACCGGGGAGTCAATCGGGGAAGGGCAAGCACAGGCGCTCAATCAGCAGAAGACGGCGCCCAACATCACCAACGTGGTGTCTGCCGATCAGATCGGCAGCTTTCCGGATCCGAACGCCGCCGAGGCCGCGTCGCGAATCCCTGGCGTGTCGATCGCGCGCGACCAGGGAGAGGGTCGCTACATCCTGATTCGGGGCACCGAGCCGCGCCTCAACTCGGTGATGATCGACGGCGAGCGGATCCCGTCGCCGGAGGATACCCGGCAAATCATGCTCGATGCCGTTCCGGCGGACCAGCTCCAGAGCATCGAGTTGTCGAAGGCGGTGACGCCGGACATGGATGCGGACTCGATTGGCGGTGCCGTCAATCTCATCACCAAGCAGGCCGTCGGCAGGCCGACGATGCTGTTCTCGCTCGCGGGCGGGTACAACCCGCTGCAACGCGAGTATGGCCAGGGTCAGTTCACCGCGACAGTCGGCCGCCGCGTCGCGAACGGGCGGGTCGGTCTCTTGGCAGGAGCCAGCGGATCCTCGCTGCACCGGGGCTCCGAGAACTTCGAGGCGACCTATGACGCCGGGAACCTCGCGGACCTGCAGCTGCGCGACTACCAGATTGCGCGTGAGCGGTACGGCGTCAACGTGTCGTCCGATGCCCGCGTCGGCAGCGGGTCGCTGACATTCAAGAGCATCTTCAACGAGTTCAAGGACTACGAGGTCAACAACCGAGAGCGGTTCAGGCCGGGCAACAGCCGCATCGAGCACGTGCTCAAGAACCGGCATCAGACCGATCACATCAGGTCCGTGTCCGGCGCCGGCCAGCATCTGATGGGATCGGGGACCACGCTCGACTATCGCCTGGCCTGGGCGCATGCGCGCGAGGATCAGCCGGACCGCCTCGACACGATCTTCAGGCAGAGCCGCATCAACTTCTCGCCGAACGTGTCGGCGTCGTCCATCGATCCCGGGAACATTCAGCCGAATCCCTCCGCGGACAATCCTGCGGCGGCCACGCTCAATGCCTGGGAGACGGAGATCTTCGAGTCCAACGATCGCGACATCACCGGGTCCTTCAACCTCCGTGTGCCGCTGTCGTCGGGCGCCCGGATCGCCAGGTTCCTGAAGGTCGGTGCGAAGGTGAAGGACAAGCGCAAGACCAACGAGTTCGCGGTGACCACGGCGTCGCCGGTGTCGCCGGTGCTCTTCCCGGAGCTCCAGGACACGGGTTTCGACAACTCCCGCTTCCTCAGTTTCTTCCCGGCCGTCTATCCGAAGTTCCCCGGCATCAAGGCCGACGCCTCGCGAGCGATGTTCAACGCCCTGCCCGCCTCGCGCGTCGTCCTCGATCACGAAGGGGACGCGGAGAACTATGAGGCGACCGAGCGCCTCTTCGCGGGCTATGCCATGGCCGAGATCTACGTCGGCGACAAGCTGCTCGTGCTGCCAGGTATTCGCTACGAGTCCACGAAGGTTGACTACCTTGGCTATCAGGTGCTCTACGACGACGGCGGCGACTACGTGTCAACCCAGTCCGTCACGGGGGGCGATACCCACGGATTCCTCCTTCCAGGCTTTCACGTCAGGTACAGCATCGACCCTTCGACGAACCTGCGCCTGGCGTACACCAGGACCCTGGCGAGGCCGAACTACTACGACCTCGTGCCATACCAACTGGTGTTTCAGGAGGACGGGGAGATCTCGCGCGGAAACTCGACGCTGAAGCCGACGACCTCGAGCAATGTCGATGTGCTGGTCGAGCACTACCTCCAGTCGGTGGGTGTTATCTCCGGTGGCGTGTTCTACAAGAGGCTGAACGACTACATCTTCCCGTTCCGATTCCGGGAGGCCGCGTTCGGCGATACTTTCCAGGTGACGCAGCCGCGCAATGGCGACGCGGCATCGTTGTGGGGAGCCGAGCTGGCGTTCCAGAATCAGCTCCGGTTTCTGCCACGCCCGTTCGACGGACTCGGCATCTACGCGAACCTCACGCTGACGCATTCCTCGGCCGAATTCCCCGATCGCGATCAGCGGTCCACGCTGCCAGGGCAATCTGCCCGCCTTGGCAACATCGCGCTGTGGTACGAGAAGGCGGGGTTCTCCGCGCGCTCGTCCTGGAACTTCCACGGAAAGTACGTTGACGCCGTGGGCGACTCGGCGGCGACCGACGTCTACTACGACGACCATGTCCAGTGGGACCTGTCGTTCAGCCAGCGCCTCCTGCGGCAGGCACGGGTTTACGTGGACGTCCTGAATCTGACGAACGCGCCGCTGCGCTACTACGAGGGGACGTCGAACCGCCCGATCCAAGAGGAGTACTATCGATGGTGGGCGAGCGTTGGCGTGAAGCTCAGCTTCTAAAGATTACGCCGACGTAGCGGCGCCGTGGCGAGTCCTTCGCACGGCGCCGCTATCGTCGGGTGGTGCCTCAGACATTCCTCATTTCGCTCATCGTTGCCCTTGCCGTGGTGGTGCCGGCCGCGGGTGCCGCCACGGATACGTCCCCGTACCGGCGCGTTCGCCAGATGGATCTCGTCCTCGACGCGCTCGTTCACTCACTCGCTGACAGCTCACCGACCTTGCGCGCCTCCATCGACGCGCTGGAGCGATCGGACCTGATCGTGCACGTGGTGCGGAGACGGCAGCCGGCCGGCATCATCGGCTCGACCGTATTCGTCGTCGCGGCTGGCGGCGTCAGGTATCTCCGGATCGCCATCAGCCCTGACGTCGTGGGGGCAGCGGCGGTGTCGCTGCTCGGGCACGAGCTCCATCACGCGGTCGAGATTGCGGCCGATCCCTCCGTGATCGACGCGGCGAGCCTCAGCGCCCTCTACGAGCGCATCGGAGAGCACTGCGGCTCGACGTGGCGGAAGGCGTACGACAGTCCGGCGGCTCGTGATGCCGGGCGGGATGTCGCCCTGGAGCTAAGGCGTGGACGGGTAGCCGTGGCCGCTGAATCGCGGCGCGTCCGACACGCGGGATTTACGCCGCCGCCGTCACCTCGACATCACGCGAGCGTAGAGTGAGTGCGAGGAAGAACGACATGATGCTTACAACCGCCAGTGTGGACGAGGGGATGAATGCGCCGTTCGCCGATGCAGTGCGCAGGGCGCGCGCGGAGTTTCTCGAGATGCCTGGCCTGCGGCTCACGCTTGCGCAGGCCGCGCGCCTCTGGGCCATGGACATCGACCTGTGCGAGGCGGCGCTCGCGACGCTCGTGGAAACCCGGTTCCTCGTGCGGACGTCGAAGGCACACTTCGCGCGCGCGACCGACGCCTAGCAGGGATGGTTAGAGCAGGAACGCGCTCGCCAGCCCCAGGAACAGGAAGAAGCCCGTGGCGTCGGTGATGAAGGTCAGCAGCACGCTCGAGCCCTGAGCCGGGTCACGACCGCTTGCGTGGAGGACCAGCGGAATCGCCACACCGGCCAGCCCGGCGACCACGAGATTCAATACCACCGCACCGCTCATCACCAGGCCGAGTCCCAGATTCCAGTAGAGCATCACGGCCACCAGTCCCACCACCACGCCCCACACCGACCCGTTCAAGAGGCTCACGGCGAGCTCCTTGTTGACGAGCCGGCGGGCACCGCCCGGTTGAATGCGATCGACGGCAATCGCCCGGATGACCAACGCCATCGTCTGGTTACCGGTGTTGCCGCCGATGCTGGCCACGATCGGCATGAGCGTCGCCAACGCGGCGAGCTGTTGAATGGTGCCCTCGAACCGGCCGATCACGCGGGACGCGAGAAATGCCGTAACGAGGTTGATGCCCAGCCACGGCCAGCGGTTTTTCGCGCTGGTCCATGGTGCCGCGAACAAATCCTCGTCTCCGCTCAGGCCCGCGTCCTTGAGAGCACGAAGGCTCGAAGCCTGTCGGACGTAGTCCATGACGGAATCGACGGTGAGCCGGCCCACCAGCTTGCCGCGCGCGTCCACGACCGGCGCCGACACGAGGTCGTAGCGTTCGAATGCCCTGACGGCGTCGCTGGCGGGGTCCCGCGGACCGAAGCGCACGTCGTCCTCGCGCAGCACCGCGACGATGGGGGAGGACGGCGCCTCGAGGAGCAGCGCCTGAAGCGGGACCGTCCCCCGCAGCACGTGGCGGCTGTCGACGAGGAATATACGGTCGGTCTGCGCCGGCAGCGTGCTGCGCTGCCGCAGCTCGTCAAGGGCCTGCTGAATCGAGTGCGTCTCCGGTAGTGCGACCCACTCACGTGTCATGTAGCGGCCGACGCAGTCGTCCTCGTAGCGAATCGAATCCTCGAAGGCCACGCGATCGCTGGACTCGAGGCGACGGGAGACGTCGGCGAGCACGTCTTCGGGCAGGGAGTCCGACACGTAAGCGAGATCCTCTGGATCGAGAGTCGAGAGGCGGGCAATCAGGTCGTCGCGCGAGGAGGAGTCCACCAGGGAATCGCGCACCGCCTCCGACACCTCCACGAAGACGAGCCCCGCGTGCTCGGGACGAAGCTGCTCCCACACCGTCCGACGATCGTCCGGGGCCAGCGCCTCCAGTACGTACGCGAGGTCGGCGGCGTGCATCACGCGAAGGTGCTTCTGGAGCTCCGCCAGGTTCTGGCGCTGCTGGAGACTGTCAAGGAGGTCCTGGTTCGGAGCTGCCTGGCGATGGGTCAGCGTTTCGAGCACGCGGTGCCTCGACAGCAGCCGCGTAGTTTCGACAAGGCTCTCCTGCAGACGCGCATCGGAACGAATGCTGGTCATGGCGACACTCCTGAATGTCGCCATCTTTTACCGCACCCGTGTGGCGAATCGATGTCGTTGGAAGGGGCCGAGGTCGCTCACGCGTTGTTATCGCGACAGGCGCAGCGCGTGCGCCATCACGTGGAAGACGTAGTGCTGTTCCCGAACACCGTGGAACAGGTGCGAGGCCGGACCGCCGGCATAAATCGCGACGTCTTCCCCTGAGTGGGTCTCGCTCCCGAGTGGCACAGAGACCTCCTGCAGATAGTCCGGATCGGCCGTGTCGTGCCAGGTGAGGTCGGGGCGGCTCCGCGGCATGTCCGACACCGCCCAGGGCACGTGCGGGAACCGCTTCGGCCCTTCCGGCTGGGTGGGCGACCCACCCGAGAAACCGGGGCCATTGTGATACGCGAGCGTCGTGTAGGGTTTCCCGAGCAGGTCCAGCTCCGCGTACGCCGGCGACGTGCCGTCGGCGTTGTTATCCCGCGCCAGCCCGAGAATGGGATTGCCCCGCCTCGCCGACCCCGAAAGGGTCAGGCCATGGCTGTGATCCGCCGTGACGACAATGAGCGTGTCATCCCGCCACGTGCGCTGCATCGCCAGTCGAACGGCGTTCGAGAGCTCGATCGTGTCGGTGAGCGCCCTGAAGGCGTTCCCTCCATGGTGTGCGTGGTCGATGCGTCCGGACTCGACCATCAGGAAGTAGCCGCGCGGGTTACGCGACAGGATGTCGAGCGCCTTCGACGTCATCTCGGTCAGCGACGGCTCGCCCGCGGGGTCGCGGTTCCGATCGTGCTCGTACTGCATGTGGGACGGCTCGAAGAGCCCGAGCAGGTGATCAGTGTGCGTGGGATCGACCGCCCTGAACTGTTCCGCATTCCAGACATACTGGCCGTGATGACGCTGGCGTACCCACTCGCGCGCCAGATCGCGGCCGTCGAGGCGGGCACCGGTCAGCTTGGGGTACTCCGGATCGACGACGTCCTTGGGCAGGAAGGACAATCGTCCTCCGCCAAGCGCTACCTCGATTCCGTTGCCGTGATGGAACTCGGCGAACTGGCGCGCGATATCGGGATAGCCGGCCTTCCGCGCCGCCTCGGGCGTAGACGCATCGTCCTCCCAGTCACGATTCACGGTGTGCGCGTAGGTCGCGGCGGGCGTCGCGTGGGTCAGGCGCGCCGTGGACACGATGCCGGTGGAGAGCCCGGCGTCTTCGGCCAGCTCGAGCAGTGTGGCAAGCTCGTGTCCCGCCGCACTGGCGAAGTCGTCGTGCACGGCTGCCTGGTCGAGGGCGAGGATGCTGTCATTGGTCTTCACGCCCGTCACCATCGCCGTCATGGTGGGAGCGGAGTCGGAGACCTGTTGATTGACGGAGTAGGTCTTCGACAGCGCAAGGTAGGGGAGCGTCTCGAACGCGAGTTGGTGGTCCTCGCCCCTGCCGCCCTGCATCTGTCCCTCGAGGATCCGCGACGCGGTGACGGTGGAGACTCCCATCCCGTCGCCGACGAAGAGGATGACGTTTTTCGCCCGCACCCTCGGCTGGGTCATCTGCAGCGCGGCGTCGAGGGTCGCCTTCCCCTCGGCGTACCACTGGCTCGCGCTCTCCGTGCGCGGACCGTTCTGCGCCGCGCGCGCCGCCGGAAGCCATGCTCCGATGATGCCGCCAGCCAGGCCGGTTGCCACCATCAGCGAGGCAAGCCTGAACCGCCTGTGCCCGAGTCCGGCGCGCCGGACAAGGCCCGCCACACGCTCAAGAATCCGTTTCATCGATCGTCCTTCTCTCGGAGACCAGCATAAGAGCTGACGATGGCGCCGGTGCGACGACGGTACGACGGTCGTGTGATTCGGCGCCACCGAATCACGTCAGCCGGCAGCCATGCCGTCTTGATTCCCGTCTTTTAACGCGATCGGATCGACGGCGTCACGTCCTCGTTACACCCCCCGCCTAGGCTCGCTAGTGACGTCTGAGGCAGGCGTCTTCCGCGTGCCCCGCTGGCATGCCATCGGAGGAGTGAATGAGGATGTTTCGCGAAATTGTGGCGGCGGTGCTGGTGGCGGCGGCGGTCGCCTCCACCGGGAGTTCGATCGCCGCGCAGGCCGGCGCTCAGGCCGTGCCGACGGCAGGAAGGGCTGGGCAAACGGTCCGCATCGTGGGCGTGATTCGGGACGAGGCGAACGGAATGACGCTGCCTGGCATCCCCGTCGAGGTCATTGACACCAAGCAGGTCGTGTATACCGACGTCGATGGCCGGTACATCCTCGATGTGGTGCCGGGCACGCATCAAATCAAGGTCCTGATGGAGGGCTATCAGG